>CAVAPE010000018.1:0-8254 GCA_963590405.1 Eubacterium sp. CAG:180
TGGTGGCGTCTCACCCCAGGCGTTGCCTGGGGCTATGGAGGCATAAGGCTTTCAGCCTATTCTGCATTGGTGGCGTCTCACCCCAGGCGTTGCCTGGGGCTATGGAGGCATAAGGCTTTCAGTCTATCCCTTACATCTTGGCTTGATAACTTGGAGATTTGGTCGTATAAGGCTTTCGGCTTATTCTGTGCTGGGGTGATTTCGGTAATTTTGACAAAAATTGTATATTTGCAACAATAACAGACTGGATCATGGCTTCAAACGATTTTCAGCAGACTCTTGCTGTAGGAACTATTCTGAAAAGTCCGAAGTACGACTACCGCATCGAGCAGGTGCTCGGTCAGGGCGGCTTTGGCATTACCTATAAGGTGTCGACGACGGTGGTTTTCGACAAGGTGCCTATTTTCACTTATTTCACCATCAAGGAGCATTTTATGAAGGATGCCTGCGAGCGCGAGGCGGATGGGCGCGTGACGTGTGCCAATCCAGCAAGGGCGAAGGTGGAGGAGAGTCGTGGCGACTTCCTGGCGGAGGCGCGCCGACTGAACAACATCAGCGGAAAGAATGCCAATGTGGTGCCGGTGAGCGAGGTGTTTGAAGCTAATGATACGGTCTACTATGTGATGGAATACCTCAATGGCGGTTCGCTGCGCGACCTTGTGCGCGACAAGGGTAAACTCACCGAGCAGGAAGCCATCGAGATAGAGGTGCCGATTGCCGAAGCCATGGCGTTTCTGCACGAACACCGCGTGAACCACCTCGACATCAAGCCCGACAATGTGATGTTCCGCATAGACTACCACACCGGGCACCGCATGCCCGTGCTGATTGACTTCGGACTGGCGAAGCATTTCGACGAAAAGGGCAAACCAACGTCAACCATCCGTATGCAGGGCTGCAGCGACGGCTATGCCCCCGTGGAGCAATACAGCGGACTGCAGTCGTTTTCGCCGCAAGCCGACATTTATGCCCTCGGCGCACTGCTCTACTATATGCTTGTGGGGCGCGACCCGATTATCGCCACTGAGATGCAAGCCGACACCCTCGACCGCGCTTTGCCTGGCGGCGTGAGCGATGCAGTGAGAATGGCGATAGAAAGTGCGATGGCCTACAATAAGGCCGACAGAACGCCAACCGTGCGCCAGTTCCTGACGGAAATCAACCCGACAGCCAGCAACGATGTGACAGAGACAGGAAAACCGATAGCAAAACCCGCAAACATTGGCACGACTCCTTTAACTAAACCCTTGGGGCAAGGTGGCAATGCGGGACAGACACACGTAATCCGCAAAAAAGACATATCGCTCAACAAAAAGAAGATTGCCATCATAGCCAAGGCGGTCGTTGTGGTTCTCGCTCTGGTGTGCGTAGGCATCTATCGGTCGGAAAGCCGAAAGCCGCTGAAAACCCAAACTGAAGATTATAACAATGAATATCTCGCGGAACTTTATCAACAGTATCGCGCAAACTGCGAAAAGTGCGACAGTTTGACCGAAGTGGCGACCCTCGGCGACTATGAAACGCTGGTGGCAGCCAAGGGCTTGTTGCAGAACATTAAGGCAGTGGAACAGGACAGCGATGCACAAAATAGCGACTATTCGTTTAACCTCTCCTCGAAACTCGGCTTCGCCAGTCGGCTCAACGAGAAACTGAAACTGTCAAGTTGGGAATGGAAGGCTGCTGGCGAAGCGCAGATGGACATCTGCGACTACGAACTTGCCCTTGAATATTGCAAGAAGGCAAACGAACTTTGCCCGTCCGACTCGCTGACATACCTCATCAGATACAACCAGAATATGGTTGATTTGCAAAAGCAGCAACAGTAGAGCAACAGCATAAAGAAACAAAAAATCCCGCTTCTGGCGGGATTTTTTATTGTCGGTATAGTTGGCGGAGGGCTTATTTGTCCTCGTCGTACCATTTCGAATACATCAGATAGTTGTGGGCAATCTTCACGTTCATCTCTTTGGCTTGCGCTGGGTCGACCATCTTTTTGAAGCGCGCCGGCACACCCATCCAGAGTTCGTGTGCGCCTACTTTCGTGCCTGGCGACACAACGCTGCCAGCAGCAACAATGGCACCTTCGCCCACCTCAACGCCGTCGAGGAGGATGCTACCCATGCCAATGAGCGCATAGTCGTTGACCTTAGCGCCGTGGATGGTCACATTGTGACCGATAGACACATCGTTGCCAATCTCGATAACCGATTTTTGGTAGAGTGTGTGGAGCACAGAGCCGTCCTGAATGTTGACGCGGTCGCCGATGGTGATGGTGTTGACATCGCCGCGGAGCACCGTGTTGAACCAGATGCTGCACTCGTCGCCCATGATAACTTCACCCACAATCGTGGCGTTTTCAGCAAGGAAGCAGTCCTTGCCGATTTTCGGGGTAAACCCTCTAACTGACTTAATCAATGCCATATCCGAGAGCCTTTAGAAGTTGAACACCTTTGCCTGACGGTCGAGTTTCTTAGTCTTTTCCTCCACCCATGCCTTTTGAGCATCGTTGAGGTAAGGAGCAAGACGCTCGCGCACCGTAGCATGATAATTGTTGACCCACGCAATCTCCTCGTCGGACAGGATTGACAAGTCGATGAGTTTGCTGTCGTAGGGGAACAGCGTGAGTACCTCGAAGTTCATGAAGTCGCCGAAATCGTCAGTGTGGCGGAAGTTGCGCGCCAACACGAGATTCTCAATGCGGATGCCATATTCGCCAGTCTTGTAAAGACCCGGCTCGTCGGAAGTAATCATACCCTCGACAAGTTTGGTAGGGTTCTCGTTCAGACGGAAATTTTGCGGGCCTTCGTGCACGTTGAGGAAATGACCAACGCCATGACCAGTGCCGTGCCAGTAAGCCATACACTCCTTCCAGAGGAATTGGCGTGCGATTGCGTCAAGTTGGTGACCGCTCGTGCCAGCAGGATAAATCATCGAACCGAGAGCGATGTGCCCCTTCAGCACGAGAGTGTAGTCGTGGCGCTGAGCCTCAGTCGGTGTGCCGAGAGCCACCGTGCGAGTGATGTCCGTAGTGCCGTCGAGATACTGCGCGCCCGTGTCGACCAGAAGCATACCCTCTGGACGGAGCGTAGAAGCCGATTGCTCGTCAGCCTCGTAGTGCACGATAGCGCCGTGCTCGTTGTAGCCAGCAATCATGCCGAAACTCTCGCCACGGTAGAGCGGACTCTCGCTGCGGAATTCGATAGCCTTACGAGCAACGTCGAGTTCCGTAATCTTGCCAGAAGCCACATTCTCTTCAACCCACATAAACAGTTTCACCAAAGCAGCACCATCGCGCTCCATAGCCTTGCGAGTGCCCTCAATCTGCGTCTCGTTTTTCACAGCCTTGAGCATAGCCACAGGCGACTGTGCGAAGACCGAGCCGCAGTTTATCAGGCTGCGGGCAATAGTGTCGCTCGTCTTGTTAGGGTCGAGGAGCACAGTTGCATTTTTCAGTTTCTCGAGGAATTTCTCCACGCTGTCGTAGGGGGCAACCTTCACGCCGCAGTCGGCGAGATAGGCGCGCACATTGTCGTCCACCTTGCGCTCGTCCACAAAAAACACGCTACCCTCTTCCGAGAGATAGGCGTAGGAGATGACCACCGGGTTAAACTCCACGTCGGCGCAACGCACATTGAGCGTCCAAGCAATCTCGTCGAGAGCCGAAAGCAGTGTCGCGTCGGCACCGTGTTCGGCAGCCTTGGCGAGCACACGCGCGATCTTGTTCTTCGTGCTTTCGCCAGAGTATTGCTCTTCGTGGACAAACACCTTGTCGAGTGGCAACTCAGGGCGGTCGGTGTAGATTTCAGGGAACGGGTCGAAATCCGTGGCAAAGCGGAACCCGTTTTCGCCGCAGAAAGTCTCCAACTGCGCAGCCTGCACAACCGAGAAAAGTTTGCCGTTGACGCCAAGCACGCCGCCTTCTCCGAGGTTTTCGGCGAGCCATTCCGTACGGGTCAAGTCCTTTTCGCCGTCCTCCTTGTACATCTTCACGCCCGAGCCTTCAAGTTCGATTTCCGCCTGAAGGAAATAGCGCGAGTCAGTCCAGAGGCCAGCCGCATTGAGCGTGACCACAGCCGTGCCGTTAGAGCCGGTGAAGCCAGTCACCCAGTCGCGCAGTTTCCAGTGGGCGTTGGTATATTCGCTCTGGTGAGGGTCGGTGCCAGGGATAATCACCGCATCGACATGACTCTTGCGCATTGCTTGGCGCAAGGCCTCGAGATTTTTAACTGTATCTTTCATTGTCTGTATTTTTATGCCGCAGCCAGCCTAAAGGCTATGCTTCGGGAGTTAATTTCACACGGTCGAGAGCAACGTAAGCCGGAACGTTGATGCCCCAATTTCCGCTGTCGCTCGATGCCATCTGGATGTAGACGTATTTCAGCGCGCCGCTTGCGTTGAGCGCAGAAAGGTCTACGAGAGTCCAGTCCTTGGTAATTGAAGTCTTACCATCGCGATAGTCAGCAAGATAGTAGTCAACAGGACCAACAACAGCGCCGTTGGTTGTTACGCCATAGAACGAAGCCTTTGTCCAGTCGCCAGCGGCAAACACCTTAGAGAATGAACTACCTTTAAGCGTAACGTAGTATGAATAGGTAGTGTTGTTGATGTAGGCAGATTGGATTTTGAATGCAGTGCCGGCAGTCATCGAGATTTTCAACGATGGTGCTTGTGGATTTTCGCCCTCCAGACTGCTCCAGTAGCCCACGAGGTATGGAGTGCCAGTGCCAGCCACGCCGCCGCCAGTCATTGAAGCAAACTGATGGCTGAGCCAAGCGTTGTCGTCGGTGTAGTCCTTCACGTCGCTTACGCGCGAAGCGCAGAAGCCCGACCAGTAAGTGCCCCATTCGCTGGCTGTTGCAGTGTGGGAGAAACTTACGCCTTGGCAGTCGATGGAAGTAACGTCAGTTGCAAGAGCGTTTGCCCATTCGCCTGTCGAAGAATATTCGAGGTTAGTGTTTACGAGGTTGACTGTAACCGAATTGTCTGGTTCGTTGTCGGAACAAGATGCCAATGGAAGCATCACGAATAAGCCGCCAAGAAGCAGCAAGTTTTTAATTGTAGATTTCATAATCTTTTTTCTATTAAAATGTTGTTTAAAAAGTGATATGTTTAGCATTAATATTGTCGGAAAGGAAAACTGATGCCATCGTGCTGAACTTCTCCGACGATTCTGTGGTGCGGTACTCGCATGTGCCGCCCTTCGAGCATACGCTCTCCATCTCCGGATGGCGGCGCAGATAGTCCTTTAGGCTGTCGGCAACGATTGAGCCTTGCTTCACGATGTTTACCCCCTCGGGCATGTATTTCTTGATTTTCGGGTAAAGCAATGGATAGTGCGTGCAGCCGAGCACCACGGTGTCGATGTCGGGCGCAGTGCTGAAGAGTTGGTTGATGTATTTCTGCACGAAGTAGTCCGCTCCGTCGCCAGCCGATTCGCGGCATTCCACCAGCGGCACCCACATGGGGCACGCCATGCCGTAGGTGCGGAAATTCGGGTACATCTTGGCTATCTCCATCGGATAACTGTTGCTCTGGATGGTGCCCACCGTGCCGAGTACGCCGATGCTGCCCGTCTTGGTCAGCGAGCCAAGCACCTCCACCGTGGGGCGGATTACGCCGAGCACGCGGCGCGTTGGGTCGATTTTCGGCAGGTCGTTTTGCTGGATGGTGCGCAGGGCTTTGGCAGACGCCGTGTTGCACGCAAGGATTACGAGGCGGCAACCGCAGTCAAACAGATGGCGCACAGCCTGCAGGGTGAACTCGTACACGATGTCGAACGAGCGTCCGCCGTAGGGCGCGCGGGCATTGTCGCCGAGGTAGATATAGTCGTATTGCGGCAGCAGTTTGCGCATCTCCTTCAGGATGGTAAGTCCTCCATAGCCCGAGTCGAACACGCCAATCGGTCCCGCAGATATACTTTCTTTTTCCATATCTGCAAAATTAAAAAAAAACTTCGAATTTGCGAGGCGTCAGCCGAGGGCATCATCAGATATTTGGCAAAGGCCAAAAAAGAAGAGGAGAGCCTCGTCGACTTTCCTCTTTTTATCCATTCTACTATTACATTGTAACAACAACTAAAGATTATTTTCCAAACATTCATTATCATCGGTTAAGGAATCCGACAATAATGGTAACACTACTTGGTATCTCTTTTCGGTTACAAATGTATAGTTAATTTTCATGATGCGGATAGTGAAATGATATGTTTTACAACATGTTTCCGTATGTTTTACAACATATTCTTTTTTTGTTGGCGATTGGGTAAAATAAAAAAGTTATTTATCTCCCGACAAATAACCTTCCTACCTTAAAATCTAATACCATGAAAAACTTGATGCAAATATAGAGGGAATATGTTTTATAACATATTTTTTCGGCAGAAAAATCGATAAAAGAAACAAAAATTAACGCATTGAGGCTGAATAAGCGAAGAAATTAACAATTAGAAAGGAATTTGCAGGGGGCATAATGGGCATATTGGGCATATTGGGCATAATGGGCGGGATGGGCATAATGCGCAAACAAAAAAAGATTATTTATCTCCCGACAAATAATCCTTTCACCTTAAAATTTAATACCATGAAAAACTTGATGCAAATGTACACACATTTCTATTCATTGCAATAGTTTGCAAGAAAAAAGTTATGTTGTACAACATTATTTAACAGCACATCTTAGTTTTTCAATGATTTTAATGGCAAAATGTCACAAAAACATATCAATTCTGTAACAAAAAGATAACTTGACTACTATTCTATCGGGAGAAGTTCTAAAAGATGCACTCTGAGGTCGCTCCAGAGAGCATAGTCCGTCGCCTGGTCGGGAAGAAGTCTTACGGGTTGCTCGTTGAGGTCCACGCGTGCATAAAGCCGCCCCGAGTCGGAGCGCAATAGCGTGATTTGCAGGTTGCATGCCATTGGCACGATAGCGTAGGCTTGCCAGTTGTCAGCCACCGAGTCGAAATAGTTGGTGAGATAGTAGCAGTGCGGCACTTGCATCAGAGACAGCAGAGGCATCATCGTCTCCGCGTGCCCGAAACGCAGTTTCGCAGCAATCCGCAGTTTGCCCGATGCTATGCTGTCGGCAGTCTGCACGATGTCGAGGAGCAGTGGCGCGGCAATCTCCGCTGGTCGGGAGGAGAGCGTCGAAGCCGAGTAGAGCAGATATTCGCGGAAATTGAAGATGCTCCACAGTTGCTTGTATTCCTTTAAGGTGAAATATGGCTCCGGGCTGATGTCCAGTCCCATGGCATTCATCCCAGCGAGTACATAATATTCCGCCATGGCGAGGTCAGTCGCCTCCTTGTAGTCCAGCGGATATTTCTCGCCCAGCACACGGAGTAGGGGGTCGATGGTTATGTTTTTTGCCAAGAATCTTCCGTAGGTGGAGAGATACGCCGTGTCGCTTCGGTATGCACGGTATGCCTCGTCGAGTTCGTAGTTGCGCATCAGGGGCGTGAACCTCTCGCCCGACATCGCCGTGATGTCAACGTGCTTGCCCATCTGCGCCAGTTGGTGCGTAAACGAGTACATACTCATCACGCTGCGTGGCGAACTGCTCGCCAATGCCACAATCCGCGCGCTGTCGAGCAACTGCGGACATGTGCGGTAGAGCCGCGCGGCAATGCTCCGATGCTCGCACTCGCCGATGGTGTCGAGTTGTCCCCAACGCCCAGCGGTGGCAGAAATCACGTGGTCTACGTCGCGAAGCAACTGCTTGCCGAGTGGAGTGATGGTGCGCAGCGAGTCGGCGCGGTCGAGCGCGCGCTTCACCATCATCGTGAACAGGCTGCCTGCTGGGTAGCGCGAGCCGTGGCGCGCCACAAGGTTGACAAACACGGGGTGCAGCGAGTCGGGAAACTCCCGCACACTGCGGTCGGTAGGATAGGGCGCCAGACTTGCGCGCCCGTCGACGTATGTAAACGCTGCTGCCTGCAACGCCATGGTGAGCAAAAGCAACGGCAAAATCAGTTTCTTCATTTCCTTGGATGTTTTTTTGACTAATGCAAAAATAAGAATATCGGCAGGAAAAGCGAAACCCGCGGGCGGATTTTTAAATTTGCAGCATCGGGATTATTGGAGTAATTTTGAGACGAGAAACGAAACAGACATGGTAACGAAAGAACAAATCAAGCAACTTATCGACGCAAACAAGACGCAGCAGGCAATCGAAGTGCTCAGCAAGATGATAGCCGATGATGTCACCGACGACGAGTTGTTTTTTCTCCGCGGCAACGCCTACCGCAAACACAACG
>CAVAPE010000018.1:8264-33299 GCA_963590405.1 Eubacterium sp. CAG:180
TATTGCGAGGCGATGAGTATCAACCCCGACAGCCCTGCCGCCGATGCCTATCGGGCATCAATCGAGATTTTGGAATACTATAATAAAGACTTGCTCAACCCTTAGTTGAACTGCAGGCACAACTGCCCGTCGCTCTCCATCAACCCAGCGGCAATCATATCCTTGTGGCTCATCGAAGCGGCGCGGTTTACCACCCGTCCGAGCACCACCGCCAAGTTCTCCGACCAGCCGCGCGTGCGGTTGCTCACCGTGACGCTCACAATGCCCTTGCACCACGATGCTTTCTGAAACAAAAGGCTGAACACGTCCGCCATGCTACCCACGGCGGTGTTGTTGGTAAATTCGGCAACCGTGCGTCCGCCGTAAACCATCTCAGCAAACATTCTGTCGCCTTTCTCAATCCGACCTCTTTCTCTTTCCATAACGTTTTCTCCTTTTTACGATACAAAGGAATTATAATCGTGGGCGTGTTTTATGCACTCGTGAGTGAAATAAGGTAAATTCTTTGTGCAATGGGCTGAAATCTTGAATAGTTGCGTAATTTTGTGCTAAATCAAACGGACTATGACAAAGACTATATATAATAAGGTGCTGTCGGTTGTTTTGACAGTCGTTCTTGCCACGACATTTGCTTCGTGCGCCTATTTCAGCCAAGGCAAACTCAGTAGCGAAGTGAATAACATAAGCAAGGACCTCCCGAAGGACCTTGACAACGGGATGGCAGCCGACGAAATCAGTTACGAGAAAAACCGCAACATGGTGTCGATAAGATACGTGTGGACACCGAGCGACGGTGATGCCGAATGGTTTGCCTACTACGCCACCACCGCCGAGCGCAAAGAGAAGGTGCTCAACCTCGTGAGTATCAAGAAAATCAGTTACAAGTTGGCGGAACTCATCGAAGCGGCAGAAGCCGGCATCGAAATCGAGGTAGTGGCTGGCGATGCGTCGGTAGCCACAATCACCTATCCGAACCTCTCTACCTTCAACGACGCAGCCAAAGGCAGAGCCACCGACGTGAACGAATAGTCGCAGTCTCGCAGGTTGCCGAAATGGCTCGACTTTGTTAAACTTTCTTAATTATAGCATCCTCTATCGCCTCTCGGGCGAAAAGGGGACGGAAGTGTTTGATTTTCGGAATAAAACGAGTACCTTTGCAGTCCGATTATATCCAAAATTAGCGTTTTTTGTCTCACCGCAATCGCTTTTGGCCGAGCGGAGCGGGAGGCATAATTTGTGTAATTATTTAAAAATTAGAATTTTAAAAAGTGGATACTTTAAGTTACAAAACAGTCTCAGCCAATGCTGAAACAGCAGAAAAAGAATGGGTTGTGATTGACGCAACAGACCAGGTTTTGGGTCGTCTTTGCGCGAAGGTTTCTAAAATCCTCCGTGGCAAGTACAAACCAAACTACACACCTCATGCAGATTGTGGTGACAACGTTATCATCATCAACGCCGACAAAGTCGTTTTGACTGGCAAGAAATGGACAGACCGCGTTTATTTGTCGTACACTGGTTACCCAGGCGGACAGCGCGAGTGCACTCCAGAAGTAATGAAACTCAAGGCAGAAAACAAGCACATCAAGCCAGGTATTAACCCATTGTTCGTCAAGGTTATGAAGGGTATGCTTCCAAAGAACCGTCTTGGTCGTCGTTTGATTGAGAATATGCACGTATACAATGGTTCAGAGCACCCACATGCAGCTCAGAATCCAAAAGTAATTGACATCAACAAGCTTAAATAATATTGAGGTAGTATGGAACAGATAAATGCAGTTGGCCGTCGTAAGGCCGCTATCGCACGCGTATTCGTGAAAGAAGGAACAGGTGTGATTTCAATCAACAACCGTTCGTTGGAAGAGTATTTCCCTAATCCAATTCTTCAATATATCGTAAAGCAACCATTGGCTTTGCTTGATGTTGCAGAAAAGTATGATTTGAAGGTTAACCTGATTGGTGGCGGTTACAAGGGCCAGGCAGAGGCACTCCGTCTTGCTATTGCTCGCGCATTGGTGAAAATCAACGCAGAGGACAAGAGCGCATTGCGTCAGGCTGGCTTCGTAACTCGCGACCCACGTGCCGTAGAGCGTAAGAAACCAGGTCAACCAAAAGCCCGCAAAAGATTCCAGTTCAGCAAACGTTAATATTTGCCCACTGGAGCAACATAAAGAGTTTAGCATCCAAATCCTCGCGACTTGCGCCGCTTAGTGCGGAGCGCTACCCGAGGGTTGCTTAAGTAGAAAGTAAACAAAAAGAAAAAGAAAATGTCAACACCAAGTTTTGAACAATTATTAGAAGCAGGTTGCCATTTTGGCCACTTGAAACGTAAATGGAATCCTGCTATGGCTCCATACATCTTTATGGAGCGCAATGGTATCCACATCATTGACCTTTACAAGACAGCAGCAAAGCTCGACGAAGCAGCTGCCGCTCTCAAAAATATCGCTAAATCTGGAAAGAAAGTTCTCTTTGTAGCAACAAAGAAACAAGCAAAGCAAGTAGTTGCCGACAAGGCTTCTGCAATCAACATGCCTTACGTAATTGAGCGTTGGCCAGGTGGTATGCTCACCAACTTCCCAACAATCCGCAAGGCTGTGAAGAAGATGACCAACATCGACAAGATGACTAAGGACGGCACATTCGACAACTTGTCGAAGCGTGAGCGCCTTCAGATCACTCGTCAGCGCGCAAAATTGGAGAAGACCCTCGGCAGCATCGCTGACCTTAACCGTCTTCCTTCAGCATTGTTTGTTGTTGACGTGTTGAAAGAGCACATCGCAGTAGCAGAGGCTAACCGCCTTGGCATCCCTGTGTTTGCTATGGTCGACACCAACTCTAACCCTAACAACGTTGACTTCGTTATCCCAGCCAACGACGATGCTTCAAAATCTATCGAACTCGTGCTCGACACCGTTTGCGCAGCAATGGCAGAAGGTCTCGAAGAGCGCAAGGCTGAGAAGGTTGACGCACCTGCAGAAGGCGAAGAGAAGGACGCAGCTCCAAAGCGTCGTCGCGTGCGCAAGGCACAAGTAGAGAAGGTTGAAGCAGCTGAAGAGGCTCCTGCAAAAGAGGCTGAAGCAGCAGAATAATCTTTCTGGCAAATCAATAACAAGTAAAAAAAGAAACAGAATATGGCAGTTACTATGACTGATATCAGCAAGCTCCGTAAACTCACGGGCGCTGGTATGATGGATTGCAAAAAAGCGTTGGAAGAAACCAACTGCGATATGGATGCCGCTGTTGAGATCATTCGCAAGAAGGGTCAGGCAGTAGCCGCTAAGCGCGAAGACCGCGAAGCCGCTGAAGGTTGCGTACTCTCAGCCGCTACAGCAGATTTCTGCGCTATCGTAGCCCTCAAGTGCGAAACTGACTTCGTTGCTAAGAACGAAGGTTTCGTGGCTTTGACAAAGGCTATCCTCGACGCAGCTGTTGCAGCAAAGGCTAAATCTCTCGACGAGGTTAAGGCTCTTGAAATCAACGGCCGCAAGGTTGCAGACCTCATTGTTGAAGAAATCGGTAAGACTGGCGAGAAGATGGAACTCGGTGCTTACGAGTGCCTCGAAGGTGCTGGCACTACTTGCTACGACCACCTCGGCAACAAACTCTCTACTATCGCTACATTCACTAAGCCAGTTGAGCGCCAAGTAGGCCGCAACGTGGCTATGCAGATTGCATCGATGAACCCAGTTTCTGTAAGCCGCAACGACGTGCCTGCAGAAATCAAGGACAAAGAGTTTGAAATTGCACGCGACAAAGCACGCGAAGAGGGCAAGCCAGAAGCAATGCTCGACAAGATTGCAGAAGGTCGTCTGAACAAGTTCTACAAAGAGTCATGCTTGCTTGAGCAAGAGTTCATCATGGACCCTGCTCTCACTATCGACAAGTACCTCAAGGGCGTTGATGCCGACCTCACAGTCGTAAACTTCAAACGCGTAAACTTGAACGTAGACTAATCAACTTTTAGTTGAAACAATATGCCACCCGGTTGCTTCGGCAGTCGGGTGGCTTTTTTATAAATTTGCTTGGTCGTATCTCGAAAAAGGGCTATCTTTGAATAGACACACTAATATCACCTAAAATGGAAGTATACAGATACTCTCTCTGCGTTTCTCTCTCGTTGATGCTGTTTTTCAGTTGGCGGTTCTTCTGCGGCAAATTGCCAGACAAAAAATCCGTGAAATATTATAAACGCTCGCGCCAACTCATGGGCGCTGCGTTGCTCAACCTCTCAATCAATTATTCCGTACACCTGTTCATCACCCCGCGGCAGGATAATCCTGTGGATGCCATACTGATGAACCTCTGCACCAACCGCACCTACATCTATCGCTTCCTCAATGCCCAATACGGCATGACCTTCCGCGAATGGGTGAACAGCCTGAGACTGGAGTATGCCAAAGAACTTATGCTCACCGAGCCCGACCTTACACTTGCCGATGTGGCAGCCAAAGCCGGCTACATGTCCCCCAGTTATTTCAGCCGCACCTTCAAGGAGGCAGAAGGAGTCACTCCTACAAATTGGATGGAGATGAACAAGCAGAAAGGCATCAACATCGTGAAACGAGGAAATAATGTATAGAAAATTTTCGTAAGATAAGTAGTAGTATTCTTAACCATTATGTTGCAAAAGAAGCCGGCTCCGTGAGGAACCGGCTTCTTTATTGTGGGTTGTGCAGAATTGCTATTTCTTTACAATCTGGTGGCGGGTTGTGTTGCCGTCGGTGGTGACTGCCACGATGTAGCATCCTGAAGCGAGGTGCGCAACGCTGAGTGTGTTGGTGTTAGCCGCTTCGGCTACGAGTGCTCCGCTGAGACTGTAGACTGCGATGCGGTTAGCCGTTGCCGATGTGTGGATAGCGTCGACTGTTGGGTTAGGATAAACCTTAACCGCTGCGGCGTTTACTTCTACTACACCCGAATTTTTGATGGTGAATGAGTAGTCGTAATCGGAGTTGGCTGATACGTTATAGCCTTCAGTGTCGAAGTTGGCAAACGATGCAGTGTAGGTTTCGCCAGCATTGAAATCGGTTGCGCTGAGTATGCCAGAAGCGATGACATCAACCTTGCTGTAGGCTGGGATTGTTACTTCCACGCCGTCAAGTTGCTGCTTCAGGCTCTTGTTCTTGTCGAAGATGCAAATCACCGGTGTGCCAGTAACGTCCTTGTTGCTCAGGTTCTCAAGTTGGCAGGTGAATGTGGTAAGAGCATCGAGCACGATGTCGTCGGATGTAGTAACGGCGCTTGCCTGTTCAATCTTTTTCTCGGAAGCGAGAGTAGTGATGTATTGACTATCAACGCGGAAGTCGAGGCAATAGTTGTCGGCGTTGACGAACGGAACTATCACGTCGGGATAAGCGTTGTCGATTTTCTCGACTGAGGCAGCGCGCAGCGAGTAGACACCCTCTTTGAGTTCTGGAATGACAGAGTTGGCAACGGCGAAGTATTGGTAGCCGTAAACGCGTCCGTAAGGCAGGCCTGCGCTACCTGTTTCGAGATCTGCAGTGTAGTATGCCTCGTCGCTGTTGTACTTGTTAATCATATAGCCAACCTTGCCTACGAATGTATCTTGGTTGAGATTTGTAATCGGACCGATTACGAGCACCTTAGAGCCGTCGGTCTTGAGGAAACGAGTGCTGGAGAAGTCGACTTTTGCCTCGTACGACTTGTCGCCTTGATAGATGGAATAGAGATACAGTTGTTTCTGCTTGAGTGGCTCGTCGTTGGTGACGGTGAACTCTGTAGTGCCGCAACTCTTTGTGAAATCAAGGGCAGCGCCATCGGTGTCGGTCATGCCTTCAACGGAGAATACGTAAGTCTCGCCAGCCTCAAACGTGTTCTCGTTGAGGTAGACAGAGATTTGAGTGTCGTAGTCGCTGTAGTCGTAGATGATGGCTTGTGCTTTGCTGGCCTTCACGAGGCTATTGTCTGACTTTTTGTAGACGTTGTAAAGGATGTAGCCGTCGGCAATCGCTGCTGACTCGTTGTTCAGCGTGACGCTGAAGTTGGCAATGTGTCCCAATCCAAGTGGGGTGGTGCCGAGAGTGGCAGCCTGCTTCATGTATAAATGGCTCGTCGGTGTGGAAACATAAACGGTGCCGCCGTCGATTTTTACGGCTTTTGACGATGACGATTCAAACTTTTCCCATTTTGACTCGTCGCCGGCATTGGCGGATGTACAGTAGATGCCGCGGGCGGTGTAGAGACCGTCGGAGAGCGACGAAAGATTGACTGGTAAATTCTGTGTTTGTGAAATATAGTAGCCTGCTTTCATCGGGTTCTCTGTGAGTGAGATCGGCTCTGTGCTACGTGCCACAAGGTTGTTGTTGCTGTCGTAGATGCCGACGGCAATGTCGCCTGCGAAATCCAGTGTGCCGGCGTTGTAAATTTTGGCGAGCGTGAACGGTGCCGCTACTTCCTTTGCAAATGAAGTGGCTGTGCATCCCACTCCGTAGCCGTCAAGATAATCGACGAAGCCCAGCGATGTGTAGCCTTTAGCAGTCTCGCCGTCGCGGAGAGGGGTGAAGAATGCAAATCCCTGATCGCGATTGAATGCGCCTGAGCCACCGCCGATGCCCTGGTTGTCGGGGTCGAGGTAGTTGAGGTTGAAGTATGCGTCGGAAAGACCGCCCCAGCCCCAGTTGATGTGAAGGAAATTGTTTGAGTCGTAGCCGTCGGCAACAAAGGCGTGACCGCCGCCGAGCGACTGTGCGCCGATGATAAATGGACGACCGTTGTTCAACTCTTCGGTGACGAGTGCAATGTTGTCGGCAGTGCTGCGGTCATCGCGGTTGTAGAGTTGCACGTCGTATTTAAGGAATTTGGTGCAGTTAAGGTAACCACCCAATGTAGCCGAACTCGTCGAGCCGTATTGCATGTTGATTGCCATGCCGCAGTCGAGCATCAGTTTCGCAACGGCGTTGCCCTGTGCTTCGGTGTATTGTCCGTCAACATACTCGTCGATCATATTGTCCCAGTCGTAGGTGCTCTTCGAGAAGTCCATAGTCATTGTGCCGTAGGTGCGGTCGGTGTAGGTGTTTGTGCCAACGCCGGTGTCAGGCCATTTGTGGTAGTTGAGCACCTGAGCGAGGGCTGTGGCAGCACAACCGGTGGCGCAGTCAGTAGGCACCATATTGTTGTAAGGTGCGTCCTGGTTCCACTTGGTGGTAACCATTGGCGACACGATGACGGTAGGGTCGGTTGAAGTCGTGGTGCGCACGGCTTTTGCAGAGCCGTTTTGCACGGCTTTCACGTAGGTTGCGTAGTCGTCGAGCAACTCCTTTAGCGGTGCCGGCAAGTTCTCCGGGTCGATTGACCCGTGGTCGGAATAGCAAACTAACTCGGTGAGCGAGTCGTCGCCGCTGACCACAACGAAACCGTTGTCGGCGTTAAACGCATAGTAGGGCGCGGCAATCTGACTGCCTGCGCGACTTAATTTCTTCTTGAACGTTGTTGTGGCTACATATTTCTTCGCCACCATCTCAGCCTGCTGGCTGCTGATTTGCTTTGCATTGGCGGAAAAGCACAATGACAGAGCAACAACTAATAAGGGTATTGGCTTTCTCATAACCATGAATATTATAGTGTTACTTATTAGTCACAAATGTACTAATTTTTTTCACAATCAACACATTTTTTGTCAAAATAGGCGGGCACTCAGCGAATTTCTTGCCAGTAGAGTTGTGCCAAATGCTAAAAAAATCGTAATTTTGCGCCCAAAATAGGTATAGTTTTTTTTATGCAGAAAATCAGAAACATTGCCATCATTGCCCACGTAGACCATGGTAAAACTACATTGGTGGACAAAATGTTGCTTGCGGGCCATCTTTTCCGCGACAACCAGTCAACAGGCGAGTTGATGCTCGACAATAATGACCTCGAGCGTGAGCGTGGCATCACAATCCTTTCAAAGAACGTTTCAATCAACTATAACGGTTACAAAATCAATATTATCGACACCCCGGGACACTCCGATTTCGGTGGCGAGGTTGAGCGTGTGCTCAACATGGCCGACGGCTGCTTGCTCCTCGTCGATGCTTTTGAAGGCCCGATGCCTCAGACTCGTTTCGTGCTTCAGAAGGCCATTCAGATGGGCTTGAAGCCGGTTGTTGTCATCAATAAGGTGGACAAGCCAAACTGCCGTCCCGACGAAGTGAACGAGATGGTGTTTGACTTGATGTTTAACCTCGACGCAACAGAAGAGCAACTCGATTTCCCTACAATCTACGGCTCGGCAAAGCAGGGCTGGATGAGCGAGGACTGGCAGAAACCTACCGACAATATTATCCCATTGCTCGACGCGATTATCAAATATATCCCTGAGCCGCAAGTGCTTGAGGGTACACCGCAAATGCTTATCACCTCGCTGGACTACTCCTCCTACGTGGGACGTATCGCCATTGGTCGCGTGCATCGCGGTGAACTCCGTGAGGGCATGGAAATCGGCCTCTGCAAGAAGGACGGCAGCGTAGTGCGCCAGCGCATCAAGGAGTTGCACGTGTTTGAAGGCATGGGACGCCGCAAGGTGCAGAGCGTGCAGAGCGGCGACATTTGCGCACTCGTGGGTATCGAGGGGTTTGAAATCGGCGACACCGTAACGGATGCCGTAAATCCTGAGCCACTGGAGCGTATTGCCATCGACGAGCCTACAATGTCGATGATTTTCACCATCAACGATTCTCCATTCTTCGGTAAGGATGGTAAGTTCGTTACGTCGCGTCACATCGCCGACCGCCTTGCGCGCGAACTCGACAAGAACCTCGCTCTCCGCGTGAAGAAAGACCCACACGAAGACGTGTGGACAGTCTACGGTCGTGGTGTGCTCCACTTGTCGGTGCTCATCGAAACTATGCGTCGCGAGGGCTACGAACTGCAAGTGGGGCAGCCGCAGGTAATCATCAAGGAGATTGACGGACAGAAATGCGAGCCTATTGAGTTGATGACAGTCAACGTGCCAGAAGAGTATTCAAGCAAGATAATCGATATGGTAACTCGTCGCCGCGGTGAACTCGTGTCGATGACCACCCAGAACGACCGCATTCAGATGGAATTCCACATCCCGTCGCGCGGCATCATCGGTCTCCGCACCAATGTGCTTACGGCATCGGCTGGCGAGGCTATCATGAGCCACCAGTTCCTTGAATATCAGCCTTGGAAGGGTGATATTGAGCGCCGCACCAACGGTTCGCTCATCGCAATGGAGTCGGGCACAGCGTATGCCTACGCCATCGACAAACTGCAAGACCGCGGACGCTTCTTCATCTTCCCGCAGGAAGAGGTTTATGCTGGTCAGGTGGTAGGCGAGAACGCCAAGGACAACGACATCGTGGTCAACGTTACGAAGTCGAAGAAACTCACCAATATGCGTGCTTCGGGTGCCGACGACAAGGCGAGAATCATTCCGCCTGTAGTGTTCAGCCTTGAAGAGGCTCTTGAATACATCAAAGCCGACGAATATGTTGAGGTAACACCGAACCACATGCGTATGCGCAAAATCATCCTCGACGAACTCGAGCGTAAGCGCGCAAACAAGAACTAATTCATTAGGTCCTTATTCACGATAAAAGAAACACTGCTCTCAGCGATGCTGCGGGCAGTGTTTCCTTTTTATCGTGGTAAACTATATGTCAGAACTCAAAACCGACTTTCAGACCTAATGCTGAGGCGTCCCATGTAACGTCGGTCAGGCAAGCGTAATTGACCAATGCCTCATATTGGCAAGCCAGGAACATTGCATGGCGGTTTTTCAACGCTAAGCGTACACCAATTCCGAAATCTCCGAAAAATCCACAGTCAGAGCCGAATGTAGCGCCAAACTTGACGTCGCCAAACGGTGTCACTTTTCTGCCGCGAAGGAAATTCACTCTGGCATTGATGAAAACCGGCACTTCAAGATAAGTTCTTGCGCTGGTGGTGTAAAGGTGCATGCCTGTACCGCCACCAACATAGATTATGTCATTAATTTGATAGCCGAAAGAGGCAGTGACGGGAAGGAGGTTGGGTATATATCCGTCGCGCATGTGCTTGTTGGAGTCGCCGCTATAAACATTCCACAGGAAGCCCGTTTCAACAAACATTTTGAAGCCGCGAAGCGATTGGCTCTGCTGGTCGCTGGTTAGCAGTCCTTTGCTGGAATTAGTGCTCGTTTCTGCATTGGCAGCGCTTTCGGCAAAGCATCCAGTGCTGATGGCGAAAACCGCTAAGAATAAGATTAGAATCCTTTTCATAATTTAGAGTTTTTTAAATTCGCCTGCAAGATATGGAGCTTTGCTGTAACTCGCAAATATTTCCCCGAAATTTTATTAAAAGTCACGAAATACAGTATGCGCCCCGTAGTGGGTGTTATCATTTAAAGAATCGAAGCAGAATGATATGCTTTGAAGATAGTTATAGACGTAAATTTGGCTGAAAGCCTTATGCCGCCATAGCGCTAAGTTTGCAAAGCGGCACTAAGATTGCAAAGCGGCGACATTTGGATAGGCTGAAAGCCTTACACCGCCATAGCCCAGGGCAACGCCCTGGGTATTAGTAAATTAATAAAAACACCCTGAAAGGGCAACACAAATCACCAACGTTGACGTTTTTGTATTGCCCTTTCAGGGCGCAAACACACAACCATTTGTTACCCAGGGCGTTGCCCTGGGCTATGGTGGTGTAAGGCTTTCAGCCTAATTTACGTCTATAACTATCTTCAAAGCATATCATTCTACTTCGATTCTTAAAAACGATGACGCCGCCTACCGGGCGCTTGCTGCATTTCGGAAGAAAAAAATAAACGAGTTTCTTTTTTCTTCTCTCAATTTGCACTATCTTTTGATAAGATAGGCTGCATTTCGGAAGAAAAAATTGAACAAGTTTCTTTTTTCTTCTCTCAATTTGCACTATCTTTTGATAAGATAGGCTGCATTTCGGAAGAAAAAATTGAACAAGTTTCTTTTTTCTTCTCTCAATTTGCACTATCTTTGTCGGCGGAAAAAAGAGAGGAGGTTGTAGATAACTAACCAAATCAGAAACAATAAGATAGCAACATATCATCTCTTGCAACGCGCTGGCACGATGCCGCCGTTGACGCTTGGAAAGGCTTTGCGCATCTTTCTGAGCGTATTAAATCAGGCTTTCGAAAAACCATCTGTAGCAAACCGTAAGAAAATGATGAAAGCGGTTTACGTTCAGAAACTTCGTGCTGAAGAGGAATAAAATTCCGCCAAAAAACTTGCAAAACTGAAAGACATTGCCTAAATTCGTAGCGTGAAGGTTAAAAAGAAAGCGCTATGAAGAAGCAAATAGAATCTTTCTTATATTATATGCGGTATGAACTGAATTATTCGGTTCATACCGTTTTGTCTTATCAGAAAGACCTTGAGCAATTTGCTGCGTTTGCTTCCGGCGATGGCGACTGCGAGCCTAAACAGGTGACGCAGACGTTGATACGGTCGTGGGTCTACGACCTCACCCAACGTCGTGGGCTGGCTGTGCGCTCCGTGCGCCGCAAAATCCAGGCGCTGCGTGCCTTCTACAAATTCCTGCTGAAGAGGGGAGAGGTGACGACGAGTCCCGTCGACGATATCCCGATGGCGAAGTTACCGAAACATTTGCCTGAGTTTGTGGGCGAGAAAAAGATGGACGAGGTGCTCGACGCCGACTACGACCACCGCAATTTTTCCTCGGTGCGCAACCATCTGATGGTGGCGATGCTCTACGAAACTGGGATGCGCCGCGCCGAACTGATGTCGCTGAAGGATGCCGACATCGACACCTTGCACTGCGAACTCAAGGTGCACGGCAAGCGCAACAAAGATCGTGTGGTGCCGTTCTGCCATGAGTTGAAAGGCTTGATCGAGGAATACCGGCCGTTGAGGCAGCAGTTGACCGTGAGCGACTCGGAAGAGTTTTTCCTCACCGACAAAGGTATGCCGGTCTACGACAAGTTGGTCTACAACGTGGTTAGCGAGGCTTTGGGTGCCGTGACGAGCGGCAAGCGGTCGCCCCACACGCTCCGCCACTCCTATGCTTCGGCGATGCTCAACCACGGAGCGGGAATAAACAGTGTGAAAGAATTGTTGGGACATGAGTCGCTTGCGGCAACGCAGGTCTATACTCATATCACATACAGTGAGATGAAACGTAATTATAAACATGCTCATCCAAGAGCCTTAAAAAAAGGAGGGTAAAATGGAAATTAGAATTAAAGCCATCCATTTCGATGCAACTGCAAAATTGGAAGAGTTCATCACCAAGAAGGCGCAGAAACTTGCGCGCCGTAATGAGTCAATCGCTGTCTTTGACGCGACTTTGAAAGTAGTTAAACCTGAGACCGCTAAGAATAAGGAGGCCTCAATAAAATTGTCCGTGCCAAACAGCGACGACCTGTTTGCTTCGAAGGTGGCAGACACCTTTGAGGAGGCAGTCGACCTTGCCATTGACGCACTCGACCATCAACTTGTGAAACTTAAAGAACGGAAATAGATAATATCCTTTATTGTTGAACAAACATGCGGGCTGCATCGCGATGATGTAGCCCGCATTTGTGTGTATAGGTGTGTCCGTTTAGTCGCGGATGTAGACCGTTGTTGAGCCGTCGAGGGTCATCTGCAGGCGGTCGTCCTTCACGGTCACGTTGGTAAAGGTGTCGCTGTTGTGCCCCTTGATTGTTTCCTTAAGGCTCTGTTCGAGCATCTCCTTGGTAAGACCCGACGCTGCTATGTGCTCAATCAGAGCGGCTTTCACATCGGTGATGTTCAACTGGTCGGCGTAGTCGGTGATGTCGACAGTCACGTCGTCGGGGTTCATGTGCGCCACGACCGAATTGCCGTCGTAGACAAGCGTGATTGTTTTGTCGCCTACGGTGTATTTGCCTTTCATCTCCGCCCCGAAGGTCGCTGTTACAGGCACGGCGGCGGTAGCGTAGGGCATTACGCCCGATATGCTCATCACCACGCTAATCTCAAATGTGCTGTCGGCGTTGAGCACAATCTGCTGGCCGTAGCCAGCCATTAGGTATTCGTCGATCTGCTCGCCGCTGCCCTCGGTGGTCCACGAGCCGATTAACTGTTCGGAAAGTTTCGGTTGTTCAACCTCCTTTTTCTGCTCCTTCTTGCCCGATGAGCAAGCCACTGCCACAAGGGTGATGATGGCAATCAGTAATGTTTTCTGGATTTTAAGCATATCAGTGTCATTTCTCGGCGGTAAAGATAGTGCAAATTCCCGTTATTTTCGCAAAAGGGCACAAAAAAACCGGCTCACACCGAGTCGGTACCTAACTATTTAATAACTATGAGAATTCTAAATTATGGCACTCACTGCCAGATAATAATTGAGAGTTGGATTAAATCCCGGCTACATAGCCCTTGCGTTGCATCAAAAGTGATGCGTTTGGATGGAAACTATGTGATGGGGTCACTTTCACTCTCGTTGAGTAATTAGTTGTTGTTTTCATAATAGTGTCCTTTCAATTTTTAAATTATGGCCGCTCTCTTGCGCGCCTCTTACCTAAAACAATCTTTTTCTTTTTTCTGATGCAAAGGTAATACCAAAATCCGTAGTTGGCAAGGAAAAAGTGTTAAAAATATGTTTTAAAACATATTTTTCTGACATATCTGCCTGTTTCGGCAATTCTGTCACCCTTTGATATACCTAAGTGTGCAAGTAGCAGCGCACCTCGCCGATTGGTAGTTTTCCCTTCATCATCAGCGGTTTATGCGAGGCGTCGGTAGAAATCCACGTGTGCATGTCGTCGGACGACTTCGTTTGTCCGTCGGTGGTGAACGTGAATGAGATGTGGTAAGCCTTGTGCTTCGAGTTGTCGCGCAGTTCGATGGTTTCAGTGCCCACGAGTTTTATGCGCAGCGTTTCCTTCTTCTTTCCCGAAAAGATTGTCGTGGCGTAGTTCTTGTTGGGCGTCATCGCCTTGAAGTCGAGCGACCGCAGGTAGTAGAAGATGCTGAGCATATCGTATGCCTGACCCTTGGCTTCCAGTTTGATTACTTGATTGGCTTTCTCTGGGCGGATGCGTGTGCATTCGGCGTGGCTGGTGTTGTCGGCGTAGGAGTATTTCACGATGTCCACGCCCGTGTGGTCGCCCTCGTGCGATGCCTTGCGGTAGAGCATTGGGCGGAAGCCAACGGCCTGCGGCTGGAGCGTGCAACTGAGAGTGTCGCGCACGGTGAAGATTTTGTCAGCCCACGACACCGTGCGAGCCGCCAGCACGGCGTTGTAGTAGTTGCCCGAATGCTTCATCGTGAGCGATGCCGAGCCGGCATGCTTCCATATCAGCCCCCAGTGGTAAATTATATCGTAGTAGAGCGTTTCGTTGCTCAGCGTGTAAGCCTTTGCCGTGGCAGTAATCGAAAGAAGTAGTGCCACAAGAAATATTTTAACCGTTTTCATCTGATTTCTCGTCGTTCAGTTCATATAATATATATGACAAACGAGCGGCAATTTGGTTTAACAGCCATACAGATTTTTCAGTTTCGCGGGAATGTCGTAAATTTATGGCATAATTAACAAAACTACAATCCTATGATACGAAAACTCTTGTTGTCGGCCGCCTCAGTGATGGCTGTCGCTTCGTTTGCTCACGCAAAGACCTCTGTCGACAAGATGGAGCCGCCGATGTGGTGGGCTGGTATGGAAAACACCAAGTTGCAGATTATGGTTACGGGCAACGGCATCCGCGACGCAGTGCCTGAGATCGACTATCCGGGCGTGGAGATCGACTCTGTGGCACGCCTCGACAGTCCGAACTATCAGTTCATATATCTTTCGCTCAATGATGCTAAGCCTGGCAAGATGGACATCACTTTCCGCCTGGGCAAGAGTAAGATAAAGAAGCAGTATGAACTGTTGCAACGCAATGCCGATGGCGCTTCGCACGGCGGATTTGACTCGTCCGACGTGCTGTACCTCATCATGCCCGACCGCTTTGCAGATGGCGGCGACGTGGAGCAGCAGAAGGGCATGCGCTTCGACTACAAGATTGACCGCAACAACCCATCGGCGCGCCATGGCGGCACAATCAAGGGCATCGCCGACCACCTCGACTACATCAAGCAACTGGGCGTAACGGCGGTGTGGCTCACGCCTGTGCTCGAAAACGATATGCCTGGCGGCTGCTATCACGGATATGCCACTACCGACTACTATCGTGTCGACCCGCGTTTCGGCACCAACGCCGACTACCGCGCCTTCATCGACGAGTGCCACAAGAAGGGCATCAAGGTGGTGATGGACATGATTTTCAACCACTGCGGACTTTATCATCCTTGGCTCTACGACCTGCCAAGCCACGACTGGCTCAATGCGCAGCCGTCGGCAGCCGACGTGAAGAAAATACAGCAGGCTGTGGAAACCGACAGTAGCAACTCTGCCGTCGACTCGCTCTTGCTCACCAACTACCGCCTGAACACCGTGCACGACCCCTATGTGAGCGACTACGACTACCGCCACACCGTGGAGGGCTGGTTTGTGCCGGCAATGCCCGATCTCAATCAGCGCAACAGCCATCTGATGACCTACCTCATCCAGAACTCCATCTGGTGGATTGAATATGCTGGTATCAACGGCATCCGCATGGACACCTATCCGTATGCCGACATGGCTGCTATGGCGCGTTGGAACAAGGCTGTGGCGCAGGAATATCCTAATTTCAACATCGTCGGCGAAAGTTGGCTGGAAAATGAGGCAAGTATCGCTTACATGCAGAAGGGCAACAAACTCAACCCCGTTGACACCGAACTCCCGACGGTGATGGACTTCCCACTGTGCTTGATGGCTCACAATGCTTTCTCGGAGCAGACTAAGCCTTGGGGCGACGGACTGAACCGCCTGTCGAACCACTTGGCGCTCGATATGCTCTATGCCGACCCAAACAAGTTGCTTACGTTTTACGACAACCACGACACCGACCGATTCCTCACCGCCGAGCCAACCGACCTCAGCCAATGGAAACAGGCGCAGACGTTCCTCTTGACCACACGCGGCATTCCGCAAATCTACTACGGCACGGAAATCCTGATGAACGGCACAAAGGCGATTACCGACGGCTATGTGCGCCTCGACATGCCGGGCGGATTTGCTGGCGACAAGACGGATGTGTTCTCTGCCGATGGGCGAACTGCGCAACAGCGCGAGGCGTTTGACTTCATGAGCCGTCTTTTGCACTGGCGTCAGGGCAACAAGGCGGTGTCGGAAGGCTCAATCCGACAGTTCATGCCGGCAAATTTGCTCTACGTCTATGAGCGCCGTGCTGGCGACCGTCGCTTCATAGTAATGATGAACGGCACGGACGATGTGCTCAAGGATGTGGATATGAGCCGCTATGCAGAAATCATGCACACTGGCGACAAGTTCCGCGACGTGCTTACGGGCAAGTCAGTGACCATCGCCGACAAGATGACGTTCCCTGCGCGCGCCACGCTCGTGCTTGAGCCATAGCGTATTACCGTTCACTCCATATCAACGACCAAGAAAATGAAAATCCTGAAATTGTCAACGAGAGTAAAGGCTGCGATAGGCTATGTGGCATTGACTGCTATGTTTGTCGCGGCGGCGTGGTTTGTGCTCGGCGTGCTCTACGACCTTACGCGCACCGACGGCGTAGAATTGTCAATCAACAAGCGTCAGCGCGCCACAAACGATGTGGTGACGCGGCTCTATCAGGCGGAGGCTGTGGGTCAGGCGGTTAGTGCCGGACAAGTGGAGACGCTCCCTGCCTACACCGACGCGATGCTCCACACGGCAGCGGCCATCGACACGCTCCGCACTCTCGTCACCGACAAGGTGCAACTGGCGCGGCTTGACACGATGAAGATGCTTATGCGCAAGAAAGTCACCAATATGGAGGACTTGTTGTTGGCTATGGAGATGGACAATTCCGACGAACTCTACAGAAAATACATCGACGAACTAATAGCGAAGCAAAACAAGTTGCTTGATGCCGGAAAGGTGCACCACACGCAGACGCAGACCACCACGGAATATGCCGTGCACAAGAAGCGCAAGAATTTCTTCGGGCGTCTGCGCGATGCCTTCTCTAAGGAGGAGAAGAACCCAGATATGGTCACTGCAACCACCACGGAACACAAGACCGACTCGATTTCTAACCTTGTCAACCCTGCCGACACTGTGGCGAGGATGCTTGCTTCGGTGAAGTCGAAGGTCGACGGCTCGCGGTTTTCGCAGATTGATGCTCTGCGTAGTCAGACTGCTGCATTGCGCGCCAATGGTCAGGAACTTACGCGCAAGGTGAGCGAACTGCTCACGGTGATTGTCGACGAGAGCGACAAGACGGCTGCCGAGAAGCACCGTCAGTCGGAGGAGGTGCGCCGCCGTGCTGCTCGCGAGATTGCGGGCATCGCGCTGTCGGCGGTTATCCTCGCTCTGCTGTTCTTGATAATCATCTGGCGCGACATCACGCGCAGCAACCACTACCGTCAGGAACTCGAAAAGGCGAAGAAGCGTGCGGAGGATTTGCTCGATGCCCGCGAGCGGTTGATGCTCACCATCACCCACGACATCAAGGCTCCTGTAGGCTCGATTATTGGCTATGTGGACATGGCTGAACGCCTTGCCGCCGACAAGCGGCAGCGCGACTATCTGCTCAACATGCAGAGCAGTGCCCGCCATCTGCTCGACCTCGTGAACTCGCTTCTCGACTATCATCGCCTTGATGCGGACAAGATGGACATCAGCGACGAGCCGTTCTGTCCGGGCAAACTCTTCGACGACGTGGCAGCAAGTTATCGGCCCACGGCTTCAGCCAAGGGCTTGAAGTTGAACTATTCGCGCGACGTGGCGTTGTCGGCAACGTTCAGCGGCGATGCGTTCCGCCTGCGCCAAATCACAGAAAATCTTATGTCGAATGCCTTGAAGTTCACCCAGAAGGGCAGCGTGTCGCTGACTGTTGGCTATGCCGACGGGAAGTTGTCGATTGCAGTTGCCGACACAGGTTGCGGCATCTCCGACGACGACTGCAAGCGCATCTTTCAGGAGTTCACGCGCCTGAAGAATGCTCAGGGGCAAGAGGGCTTCGGACTTGGATTGGCCATAACCCAAAAACTCGTGGCGCTGCTTGGCGGCGACATAAAGATTGACAGCAAAGAGGGTAGGGGCACTACCTTTACCGTGACCTTGCCGCTCGCTCCGTCGGATGCTGCCGATGAGGCTGTGACAGAGGTTGCAGCCGACGATGGCAAGCATTTCTCACGTGCGCTGCGTCTGCTGATGATTGACGACGACCGCCTACAGTTGCAACTCACGGAAGTGATGCTGCGAAGCCTTGGCGCTGAGGTGGTGGCGTGCGAGCAGCCCCAGGCGTTGTTCATAAAGATTGCCGAGGGCGGCTATGATGCCGTGCTTACCGACATACAGATGCCTGCGATGAACGGTTTCGACCTCCTGCGCAACATCCGTGCGCTCGGCTGTGATGCCGCTCCTACGATTCCTGTGATTGCGGTCACCGCCCGCAGCGATATGGACAGTGCATCGCTCGCTGGCGATGGCTTTGCTGGCTGTCTGCACAAGCCGTTCCGCAGAAGTGAGATTGTTGAGGTGATTGAAGCGGCGATAGCCAGCAAGCCGGAGGATGAGGACGAGTTTGACTTCAGCGCACTCACAGCCTTCAGCGCCGACGACGATGCTGCCGCAGAGGAGATTATGCGCACATTCTTCGAGGAGACGCAAGCCAACATCGCAAAGATGGAGCAGGCAGTTGAGGCATCCGACCTCGCCACTATTGCTGCCGTGGCTCACAAGATGTTACCGCTGTTCACCATGATTGGCGCCGACCGCGCCGTAGGTCCGCTCTCCATCCTCAACGACAAGCGCGGACAGCAGCACGCCACCCCCGCCGACCTCTCCCTCGCCCGCACCGTCCTCACCATCGCCAAAAAAGTTATCACGAAAACAAAAGACGTACAGTAAACTGCATCTTGGATATGTCTAATCGTCCTTTTCAATCATTGCTCTGTTCCGAAAAGAAAGAGCCGTGGCATTTCTTTCAGGGGATGACAATATCCGAAGAATAATATCCGCTATCACAAGCATTATAAAATAATCTGTTATGCCAGCAAACAAGAACGCAATGACAAGGTATAAGATACTGGATGAACTACTTAGTAGCCGGTATCATAATTACTCCCTCGATGATTTAACAGAGGAAGTAAACAAACGCCTTGTGGAATTGTATCCCGACACGAAAGGTGTTGGGCGACGGACTATTGAAAAAGACATTGATTACTTGGAATATGAAGGTCCGTTTTTGGTAGAGATTGAACGCTACTCGGTTCCTGGGTTTAGTCGCGAAAAGCAAAAGACATACAGCAAACGGTGTCTTAGATATGCTCAACCATCATTTTCAATTTTTAAAAAGGATTTGAGTGACGACGAAGAGTACTTATTGAGGGAAGCTCTTTCGTTGTTGGGTCAGTTTGACGGGTTGCCAAATCTTGATGCGCTGGAGGGATTGCGTCTTGGTTTAGGGGTTAGGCAGAATGATCGAAAAATCATTTCATTAACGAAAAACCCATTGGAAAATTCCAATTTGCTTGGCGAACTATTCGTAGCCATATCCCAACGGCAAGTCGTAGAATTGCACTATCACAAGTTTTCTACTCCACAAAACGTCCTAAGGATAAACGTTCACCCTTATCTCTTGAAGGAGTACAATAGGCGTTGGTTTCTCTTCGCAGCGGCTGAGACAGATGGTAAATTACTTTGCTTCGGGCTTGATAGAATTGATAGAGTAGTGCCTTTATCTTCTCATACCTACATAGATTATGAAGGCGACATAAACGAGGAATTTGAAGATATTATTGGTGTTACTATAAATCGGGACAGCCCTCTTTACACTATCATTTTTTGGGTAAGTGACGAGTCAAAAGATTATGTTGCTACAAAGCCTCTTCATGAGTCGCAAAGAAATGTGAACGGGCAATGTGAAGAGGAACTGAGGCAGAAGTATCCGATGCTTCATGGTGGTAGGTTTTTCCGTATAGACTGCAAAGAGAATTACGAACTTATAAGAGAATTGACCAGTTTCGGTAAGGATCTTATAGTTCTTTCGCCTAACGTTATTCAAGAAAAAATTGAAAAAAGAATAGCGAAAATGATGGAATTTTATAATTCCCTAAATGTACGAACATAGAGTTCGCAACCTGTGAATATCTTTGCATCAACAATAACAAAAACTATGGAAAATCGCTCAGTAAAGACATTTGGCAGCATCACAGTTATTCAACATTCGGATTATAAATGGGGTGTAGTTAATGATGCCGGTGACGAAATCGTACCTTTCGGAAAATATGATTGGATTGATGATTTTGACAAAGGGTTAGCCCGTGTGAAAATTGGAAAGGCACCCAATCGAGTAGTTAATAGCAACAAATGGGGCATTATCAACGAAAAAGGAGAGGAAGTCCTTCCCGTTAAATATGACAACATTTGGAATTTCGCAGGCAAAGATCGGTATTCAACAAGAGCCGAGATAAATGGAAAATATCATATGGTGAGTTTTTACGACCTCAATCCGGAATTAAATGGTAATGGTAAAGGAAATCGCTCTACTTCCGATTATAAAGACTATAACAGTTATAATGATTATGACGATTATGGTTGCCATTATGGAGAGTATGCGGGTACTTATGCGCAAGACGTAGCGGGGTACAGTGACGATATAATAAATGATGTCTTCGAGGGCGATCCTGACGCATATTGGAATATAGATTAAAAAAATAGCAATCTTACAAATTTACGAATGTAGAATTCGTAATAGAAATGTATCTTTGCATAAGAAACACAAAAGAGGTCTTTGACAATTTGGAACTGAAGATAAATTTGAATTTCGTCCAGCGTGGCATAAGCCCTATTCTTTATGAGTAGATTCGCAGGATGTCTTCTTATGGTCTCGACTATAGGAAGATAACAATGTTAATGCGTAAACGTATGCACTTGGCATACAGAGTATGCGTTTTGGTATAGACCTGAGTCTTAGTACTTTATAGTGTATAATTTTACATTGTACTTTATTTATATAAAGAAATGACTTTTCAGTTCTCAATTGTCATTGACCGCTTTTTTACATATTATAAACTATTTATGGGTAGAACAAAAATCGCAACATTAGCCAGACAGATGGAGACCAAGGAAGATCTCCTTGCTCTTCTCAACTGCATAAAGCAGGATGAGATGAACGAATGTGGCATGGGTGATAAGTTTTATCCATTTACGATGAAGCACCTTTTGTATTATTGCAATCCCAACCATGCCTTTCATCGTTACAAGGAATTCAAGATAAAGAAGAAAACGGGCGGTTTTAGGCAAATAACTGCACCTCGAAAAAGGAGTTTTATGCTCATTCTAAACTATGTGAATGAGATATTTAAGGCCATCTACACCCCGTCTGAGTATGCTATGGGGTTTACTGAAGGACGTTCTGTTGTCAGTAATGCAACAAGACACAAAGGGATGAATTATGTCTTCAACATTGACTTGAAAGACTTTTTTCCAAGTATAGCGCAACCAAGAGTATGGAAACGGCTGCAGTTGAAGCCTCTTAACTTCCCACAGCCCATTGCGAACATTCTCGCTGGACTTTGCTCAATGAGGGGAGAAAAGGACGATGAAGGGAAATACAAATATTTCCTTCCTCAGGGGGCGCCCACATCTCCAATCATAACCAACATGATTTGCGATACTTTGGACCGTCGACTTGCTGGATTGGCGAGGCGTTTCGGCTTGAACTATACCCGCTATGCCGACGACATCACGTTCAGTTCGATGCATAATGTCTACCAAGAATCTGGCGAGTTTCGGACAGAACTGAAGCGGATCATAGAGGGGCAAGGCTTCACGATAAACGAAACAAAGACAAGGTTGCAGAAAAAAGGCGCTCGTCAGGAGGTTACTGGGCTGATTGTGGGCAGAAAAGTCAATGTCAGCCAAAGTTACGTTCGCGACATTCGCAACTTGCTTTACATTTGGGACAGATATGGCTACACCGCTGCTTTTGCTAGATTCTGTCCGAAGTACAAGGCTGATAAAGGGCATGTTAAAAAAGGAAATCCGGATTTGGTTAATGTAATTGACGGAAAATTGATGTATCTAAAGATGGTCAAGGGGGAAGGCGATTCCGTATATCAACGCCTCAATGCGAAGTTCCAACGGTTGGCAGCGACACTGTCCGACCCAACTAAAACCAATCGGCATGGAATTGCCTACATCGAGACCATGCCAGTGCTGGAGTTCGAGCAGGAAAACAACACAGAAATTGTCTTTGTTACGACTAAGCCTGATGAAACTTCTGAAGGTGCGGATGAGACAACTTCAGAAAATTTCGTCCCTCATCGTTTCGCCTCTTTCAAATTAGGAGGAAGAAAGCAATGGGCTTCGGTTCGCAAATCATTGAAAAATGAAGACGAAGACAAAAAGGAGTTACTTTCAATATCCAATTGCCGGGATGCCCACGGAAAGTCGTTTTGGCTCATTCATCGGTCTGGTAAGGTGGGAGTTCCGCATGTTCCCAATGTCGATATCGATAAATTAAACCAAGATTTGGATAAATTATTGAGTTAGTGCTTATGGACGAAAAACTAAGATCAACCATAGATAAAATAGTGCAACTGGACAAACAGAACCAAGAGTTCAGCACTGAACTGCGGAAGAGGTTGGGTATAACTTCTACGGCAGTTCATGTGTCCACAGATACGGAGCGTATTAAACTCATAGAGAAGTATTTGGGTCTTGACTATGCTGTGGACGCAAAGGCTTCTGTTGTGGACTATTCTTTTGTCAAAATGCCAGATGTTTTCAGTCAGTTGGTTTCTGATAATAGAGAGATGATGCGATTTAGGTATGGCACAAGGTATCACGAAATTGATTTTGATGAATTTTGCAGATATGCACATCTCCAAACAGAAATGCTTTTGAATTATTATTATGATATTACGAATAATTCAGAATTGGAATCTATAAAGAACAATATAAAGAAGTTTAATCAGAAGGCAAAAGGATTGGATACTGCAGACAGTTTAAGTGCGATACCATTCAATGTTAAATTTTGGGCTTTTTGCAATGAAGTAAAATTAGCCAAGAAGCTCAGAGACGAAATTGATAATTTGAGGAATGTGAGGAATAAACTGAGCCATCGAAATACGATTAAAAGCGAATTCGATGTAGAGGAATATCGCAACAAACTTAAATCATCAAGAATACCTACGTACGATAATGGGAAAATAAATTTTGATGAGCTAGGCAAAAATCCCAATTTAAAAGCTATTTATGACACTGAGTTTAATAAGGAATATTCAAATTACTTATTTGAAATTTGGTATTTAACCAAACCGTTTGATAGCATAATTAAAACTATTGATGATTTTGCAAAAGTTGTCAATTCAAAAATCGGACAGTAACTATTTATACTCGGAGAATGATATATCTTGAAAAATTTCACTTGTTGTCGGACGACCAGGAATGGGCCTTTTTTCAATATAAGACGCAGGGGTGCTATGACTCGTACTATCCTTACCAACTGTTTCCTCAAAAGCGGTTGCAGGAACTCTCGTTTTCCGACATAACAATCCTCTGCGGAGGTAACGGCTCAGGAAAGAGCACTTTGTTGAACATCATCGGCGAAAAACTGGGGCTGAAACGGAAAACACCCTACAACAAGACCGATTTCTTTGACCCATATCTGGAAGGATGCAGAAGTTCATTCCGCTGTCAAGACCCTGTGAAGATGCGGGAAGTGATGAAGGTTTCGCAATTCATTTCGAGCGACGACGTGTTCAATCACATCATTGAAGTGCGTGAACGCAATGAGGACCTCAGTTTCAAGCGAGGAGTTACCTTGGGCGAAATCTCTCAAATCAAGCGTGAGGGCTGGTCAAGCGGTCCGAGAGGCTTCAATGCCGAAGACCCAGAGAGCATAAAGTCATTCCTTGACTATTATAAGAAACTGAAAGGATCTTCGTCAAAATATGTCCGCTCCAATGTCGGTGTCGACGAGCGAACATACTCAAACGGCGAAAACGGCTTCAAATACTTCACCGATGCCATACAACCCGGCGGACTGTATCTGCTTGACGAGCCAGAAAACTCCCTGTCGGCCGACATGCAACTCGAACTGGTGCAGTTCATCCTCGCCATGGCGCGTTTCTACGATTGCCAGTTCGTCATGTCTACCCACAGCCCGTTTATCCTCTCGCTCCCCTTCGCCAAGATATACAACATGGACGAAGTCCCCGTCACCACGTGCAAATGGACCGCCCTCCCCAACGTAAAGGCATACTACAACTTCTTCAAAGACCACCAGTCAGAATTCGAATAAAGTGTAGGTTACGCGGGTTATTTTTTGCCTTTTTGGTCCGTGAGATGTCGCGGGTATGATATTTCGGGATGAAACTCCAATGTCTATAAACCTGTGTCCAACTGTCCGATGGAATACGTATAGGGGTAGTGATTCCGATATTGAAATTGGGATAGATCTCTCTAATTCTTGCATTGATATGCTTGTAGAGTTTCTATTTCAACAGTGTGCGCTTGCCGACCTTATTTTCACCCTCTGCTTTCAATTTGTCTTTCTCGTTGAGTTTGAAGCATATCGCACCGAGAATTACATCCATAAATTGCAATGGCAGATGCTGTTTGGAGTCAACCTCAACAATTCCATCCTCGGCTATGCTCAATCCCATTTCTTTTAATCCAGGGTCTTTGGCAAGCCCGCGGATGTGGTCAATAAACTCATCTCTTTCACTCTGACGCAATGGAATTTCATCAAGATACAGAGTGAGTGCGTCTAGTTCTCCCTCTTTGGCATAAGGCAATCCGAATGCATACTTGATAAATTGATAGTAGAGCATTGGATAATCAGCTTTGCGCTCCTCGGTTGTGAGACGTGCTGGTGTGTATTGGTTGTGCCTGAAAAAGATTCTGATTTTTAGTTTGTCTTCTTTGGCAAGGTCGAAAAGCTCATCAACAACCTTTAAGTATTGAAAAACAGTATAGCATATAGTATCATCTCGATTTTTGCAAACAGTTAAAGGT
>CAVAPE010000019.1:0-32430 GCA_963590405.1 Eubacterium sp. CAG:180
TGTAGGAACAGTCGACGCTCCGCGTCACGCCATCCCTGCAAATGCTGGCGTGTATGTCGTAACTGTCGGCGGTAAATCCGTGAAAGCGATTGTGAAATAGTTGTCTATTTGATATGAATTGTGGGGGCATCGAGTTTTTTCGGTGTCCCCACTTTTGTGTATATGCTCGGTTTGCACTACATTTGCAGAAAATTACAAAAATTCTCGTGACGGATAAACTAAATTCTTTTGTTGCATTTTGCAAAAGACACAGAATCCTGACCACGATTGCCCTTATCATTGTTTTTGACATAGTGGTTATCATCGTCAGTTATTTTGCTTTGGGATGGTTCACCAACCACGGCAATCGAGAGACTGTGCCCAATCTTGCTGGCATGGACATTGATAAGGCTGCCGAGGTGCTCAGTCGCAGAAACCTTAATATTGAGATTTCCGACTCTTCCTATGTGGCTAATGCGAAGCCGGGCAGTGTGTTGGAGCAAAATCCTGAGGCAGGCGCATTCGTAAAGGATGGGCGAACGGTTTACGTCACAATCCGCACATATTCCACCAAACTCATCAAACTCCCGTCGCTCACCGATATGTCGGTGCGTCAAGGCGAGTCGGTGCTGCGCAGTGCCGGTGTGAAGAGCATCCGCATTCGCCGCGTGCCGTCGGAGTTCCAGGATCTAGTGCTGCAAGTGCTCTGCAACGGCAATTCGGTGTCGGACGGCGGCAAAATCCCTGTCGATGCTGAGGTTACGCTCGTCGTGGGCGACGGCTCGCTCAACGGCATCGTTGAGGAAGACCTTTCGGGCAACGACAGTGCTCCCGCAATGGAGGAAGAGTTGGGGTTGGAATGATTTTTACCTGAATTAGTTGATGGAACAAGATATAGACGAACTGATTGATGTCGATGCTTTGCCATCGGAGGGTGCCGACGGGCAGGAATTGTGGGAGCATTACCGCTTCGTCGCAGAGAAAGGGCAGAACCTGCTGCGCGTCGACAAATTCCTTGTGAGCCATATCGACAACACTTCGCGCAACCGCATCCAGCAGGCTGCCGATGCCAATTGCATCCTCGCCAACGGCAAGCCGGTGAAGTCAAACTATCGTGTGAAGCCGGGCGACGTCATTTCCCTTGTGATGGACCGACCGCGTTATGAGTTGGACATCATCCCTGAGGACATTCCGCTCGACATAGTTTACGAAGACGACCAGTTGCTTGTGGTCAACAAGCCTGCCGGGCTGGTAGTGCATCCAGGACACGGCAACTATTCTGGCACGCTGGTCAATGCCCTTGCCTACCATTTCCGCAACGATCCCGACTATGACGTGAGCGACCCTCGGCTCGGGTTGGTGCACCGTATCGACAAGGACACCTCCGGACTTCTCGTGGTTGCGAAAACGCCCGATGCAAAGACTTTCTTGGGTAAGCAGTTTTTCAATAAAACCACTCATCGCCAGTATGTTGCCCTCGTGTGGGGTAAGTTTGCCGAGGAAAGCGGTACGGTTGAAGGCAACATCGGACGTAACCCCAAGGATCGCCTGCAGATGGCAGTGTTCCCCGACGGCGACCAAGGCAAGCATGCCGTAACACACTATCGCGTAATCGAAAACCTCAGCCATGTGGCGGTGGTGCAATGCCAGTTGGAGACTGGCCGCACGCATCAGATTCGTGTGCACATGCGCCACATCGGGCATCCGCTTTTCAACGACGCTCGCTACGGCGGCGACAAAATCCTTCGTGGTACCACGGCTGCCAAGTACACCCAATTTGTGCAAAACTGCTTCAAGGTGTGTCCGCGTCAGGCGCTTCACGCCAAAACCCTCGGTTTTGTGCACCCTACAACTCGTGAAGAGATGTTTTTCAACAGCGAAATTCCTGAAGATATGACCGCACTGATAAAAAAGTGGGAAGATTATACCGTCGCGGTGCAATAAATTCCTGAAAAACTGCTTTAAAATCAAATAGGATTTTGTATCTTTGAAAGTTAAAACAAGTATGGTTATCTTAAATGTATCAATATATGAATGAGATTGTTACCCCAAAAGAGTTTGGTGACATTTGTCCATTTTCCGATGCCGAATTTCATTCGAAAATGAAGGAACTTGTGGCTGAAGAAGGCTTCAAGCATGCAGTCACTTGGGTAATGCCTGATATCGACTATGATGGATTTTGCACACAACTCCTATCAATAAAGACAAAAAAGGAATTTCAAGAGAACGTGATGTTCGACTTCTTGAAACTCCTCGCAGCCAAAACCACGGCTGGAATTTCTTACGACAACATCGAGAAGGTCGACCAATCAAAGTGCTACACGATGATTACCAACCACCGCGACATCGTGCTCGACGCCTCGTTCCTCAATTTGGCGTTGCTCTCTAATAAATACCGCACAACGGAGGTGGCTATAGGTAGCAACCTGCTGATTTACAAATGGATTGAGGATTTAGTTAGAATCAACAAGAGTGTAATCGTGAAGCGCGACCTCAGCATCCGCGAGGCACTCGGCGCAGCAGAGCAACTTTCTGGCTACTTTCATTTCGCAATTACTCAGAAACATGAGTCAATCTGGATTGCTCAGCGTCAGGGGCGTGCAAAGGACAGCAGCGACGGCACTCAGGAAAGTCTTATCAAGATGCTCGCCATCAAGGGCGGTAAGTCGACCGTGGAAAACCTGATGGAACTCAACCTTATGCCAGTTGCCATCAGTTACGAGTTGGATCCTAACGATTATCTGAAAGCCCGCGAATTCCTTTTGAAAGCGAAAGACCCCAATTTCAAAAAGACTCAGCGCGACGACCTTTTCAGTATGGAAACAGGATTGCTTCAAAACAAAGGTCGTGTGCATTTCACGTTTACGGATTGCATCAACCCGCAACTCGAAAAACTTCAGGGGCTCGATAAGCCGGCTTTGCTTGCTTCGGTTTGTAATATCATCGATAAGCAAATCCACGCAAACTATCGTATATATCCTGGAAACTACATCGCGTTCAATCGTCGTTTCAGCACTGACCGCTTCAAAGATATGTACACCAAAGAGGAGTTGGAAACCTTTGAAAACTATCTCAATGGTCAACTCGCCAAGGTGCAGAATGAAGTGGACTTCCAACTTAGTGAAGACGACTATGCGTTTATGCGCGACAAGATTCTCGTGATGTATTCAAATCCTTTGGTCAACAAATTAAAGGCTAAAGGCGAATTGTAGAAATAACTGTCTATGAGACTTCCTGTTTTTGCTCTGCTCGCTTTCGCGGTCGCTCTCGTGCTGACCGATGCGTGCATCTTTAGGCAACTGAAGGGAATAGGAAAACGATGGCTGACAACTGCCCACGTGGCGGTTTCAGCCATTGTTTATGTAATTCTCATTGCTGTGGCTTGCTTCGCCAAGTCAACTCTTGGCGGCAGTGCCTTCGATTGCATGATGTGGGGCTTGTTCGCCCTCATCTCGGTGTCGGCTGCCAAACTCATCTATATGGTTTTCTGGGGCATATCGCTCCTTCCGCGCCTCTGCAAGCGGAAAGGGTGGAGGCGTTGCCGCACCGTCGGTGCTGTGCTGGGTATTCTCGTGTTCCTTGTGATGTGGTGGGGCGCAATCGTCACGCCGCGGCAGTTGGCCGTTGAGGAAGTGGAACTCCAGTTCGACAACCTTCCTCGTGATTTCGACGGCTACCGCGTGCTTCAGGTATCCGACCTCCATGTGGGAACCTACGGCGAGTCGACAGGCATTGTGAAGAACATCGTCGACGAAATCAATGCACAGAATGCCGACCTCGTTGTCTTCACCGGCGACGTGGTTAACAGGGAGACAAACGAAATCAATCCTTTCATTCCGATACTAAAACAAATCAAAGCGAAAGACGGCGTAATCTCTATTCTTGGCAACCACGACTATGGCGACTACTACAAATGGCCGTCGGAGGCAGTCAAAAAGGAGAATATGGACCGCCTCGTAAGCATCCAGCGCGATAGCCTCGGCTGGAACTTGCTGCGCAACGAACATTTCTTTTTGAAACACGGCAACGACTCCATCGCCGTTATCGGTGTAGAAAACTGGGGCGAGCCGCCATTCCCTACCTACGGCGATTTGGCGAAGGCATATCCCGACGTCAACGATGGCGCATTCAAACTCTTGCTTTCCCACAACCCGAAGCATTGGGACGAGGTGGTGAGCAAAACCACCAACATCGACCTTACGCTCTCTGGGCATACCCACGCCATGCAGATGATGCTGAGCCTTGGCAAGTTGAAGTTGTCGCCGTCGGTGTTCCGCTACAAGCATTGGCAGGGACTGACGGAAGATGGTGGCAAGAAACTCTACGTGAACATCGGCACGGGTGAGGTGGGTATCCCGATGCGCATCGGTGCCACTCCCGAACTCACGGTGTTTACCCTAAAGTGCAAGTGATGGAAAAGAATAATGTAGTAATTTCAATAGGCAGTAATTGCCCAGAGCGCGAGAGGGAAGTGGAGAAGAGCATCCGCTTTCTGTCGGAGAAGTTGGACGGCGTGCGCGCCTCCGACTGCTATAGCACTCCAGCCTCCAACGGCAAGGATGCCGACTATCTGAATGCGGTGCTCGTCGCTGCCACCGACTATAGTCGGGAGCGGGTCGTTTCGCTGCTCAAACTCTACGAAGTGGCTAACGGTCGCACGGCGTTGAGCAAGCAGGAAGGCATCATCCCCATCGACCTCGATTTGGTGATGTGGAACGGCGCGGTGGTGCGCCAAAACGATTTCGACAAGGATTACTTCCAGATAGGGTGGAAACAGTTAGAAAAGTAGTGATATGACACGTAAAAATTCTCCAATTCTCGGACTGTTGGCGCTGATGGCAGCAGTCGTTTATGTGGCTTTGCCCTACGACTATGATGTGGCATGGTACGGCTACCTTGATGATTTCTTCGTTTTTATGGCGGGCTACACCTTCTTTATGGCGTCGCGCAGCAAATCGCCGCGCGCGTCAATGTACCTGAAACTCATGGCAGGCTCGTTTTTCATCATTGGTATGCTTGTGCTCATCGCTCTCGCTATTTTCGTCGGGTAAATTCGATTTTTTGCATAAATGTTGGCAGAGTGTTGCAATTAATACTTAACTTTGCGAATTGCAATACAGAAAAAGCGATAATTATGAAAACGGTATTAATAGCACTATTAGGTCTTTTGCTCGCAGCGCCGATGGCCAACGCCACGGACAACGACCACGTTTATGTGGTGAAGAAGTCGGGCGCGGTCAGTTCCTACACTGTGCCGCAGGGCAAGTTGTTTTTCACGGACAGCGACATCTTCTATTTCAAACTCAACACCTTTGAGGCAAAGTCGGAATCCGTACTTACCGGCAGTTTCACGGTGCAAATCAACAAAGACGACATCAAGTCGTTCGCCTCTTCTATTATAGAGGTGGGCATAGCCTATTCGTGGTTTCACAAAGAGCCAGTCTACGGTCTTGATGCCTGGATGAAGTTGGGCGACTCCCTGACGAGCGACGCATACACCTTCAATATCCAAGGTCTCGACCATGGCGTGACTTACTACATTCGCCCATACGTCAGGGTGCTCGGCAAGGTCTACCATAGCAATATAATCCAAAGCGTTAAAACTCAAGGTGCGGATCAGACGCTTAATCTCGTATCGGATCTTTTTGCGAGAAATGATGATTCTACCAGCGACGTAGACTGGGTACATGTCTACATGACGAAATACAATGTAGGCTCATGCACCGAGGGTAATCCTGGGTCATATTTCGCATGGGGCGAGATGGAGCCGAAGGATGAGTACACTTGGGACAACTACAAGATGAGTATAGGTGATTCGATTATCAACTATGTCTCAGACCCAGATGCGCACCAACTTGATCCATCCGACGATGTTGTACGTCTTGCCTTTGGCAAGGATTACCAAACAACAACTATGGATGCCTTTGTTCAACTCCTTTTCGATGGTAACGGTTACATTCACACTTGGTCCTCTCGCGTTGCTCCTGATGGCTCGACAATCAATGGCTGGCAATTCCAAAGCGCTGCCACAACCAGCAGTACAGCGACTGTATTTATCCCTGCAGCCGGCTACTATGACGGTACGACTTTAATTGGCTACAATGAGCAGGTGCTTTTGTGGACAAACAATACTTGTAACAAATATCATCCAAAAGATAGTTTCGTGTTTTATGGCGACAAGGATGGCAAATTAACCACTGGCTCAAGTAAGACTCGCTACATGGGTATACCTGTAAGATCCGCTACAATATGGTATGTAAAATCTGGTAGCGGCGATGGCGACGATGGCGACGAGCCATACGATCCAGAATAATTTTAATCAGGAATAACTGCGCCCCGTAGTGGGCGCTATCCACACTTAAATTAGTGTTGGTAGCGCCACCTACGGGGCTTTTTTATTACTCATTCTATATAAATTGCCAAGGATTGTTAAAAATAGTAAATTTTATCGGGGGGGGTATTTGATAATTTAACTTTTTTTATTTCCTTTGCGCCCAACGAGATTGTAACGATAAATTTAAAAGTAACGACAGTACCATACTGTAAGGCGATATGAGTAACTTTAGGTTGATTCATGTGCTTCTTTTGTTGTTTGTGTTATCAGGGATTCCCTGCCAAGCCGAAGTGATAGAGCAATATAAACCATTGCCCAGTTATCCCTTTGTATATGTGAGCAGCGGCTTGGACGCGCAAATTCCTGAAATCAGCGACTCTCTTTTCAATGCCACTGCCAAAGGCATCCGCTTCGATGTGAACCGCACCGAACTGCGGCAGAATGAGCCATTCATAAAACTCTACACCTCGGAGATTGCTCCCTATCTTAGAGAAAAAGGCTTGGTGCTCCGCAAGATAATCATCAAGGGCGCTGCGTCGCCTGAAGGTCCTTACGACAACAACCGCCGCCTTGGCTTGGGACGTACGCAACGGCTTGTGGAATTTATCAATAGCCAGTTTGACAACGCTCCCGATGCGTCGATGACCGAATCCAACTTCATCTGCGAGGACTATGAATACCTTACTGTGCTGATGGCAGAAGCCAACGACGAAGAAACCGCTGCCGTGAAAAAAATCTGGGACGACAGCCACGGCGATGAGCCTTACTGCAAGCGAGAACTCCAGAAACTCAATGGCGGCACGACGTGGAACCGCCTCTTGAAGGAATACTTCCCTCAACTGCGCCAGGCGCGCGTAATGATGTTCTTTGGACTGCCGTTGGAAGCTACACTTCACGACGGCGACCTCTTGGCGAAGAAGAGCGAACAAGCCGTGCCCACTGCTACTCCGCCCGAAATCCCTACATGGCCAATCGCGCTGAAAAAAGAGCCTCGGCTACCACTCATAGCGCTGCGCACAAACCTTGTGCACGATTTCTTCTATATGCCCAATTTCGGTTTTGCCCCTTCGGGCAACGTCCAACTTGAATTTTTCCCCCTCCACGGACACCTCACCTATAACGCCGGCTTCACTTTCAGCAACCACCGCCACTGGAATGACTACAAATTCTTCCAGATTCGCGACCTTCAACTCGAACTCCGCCGCTACTTCCGCGAAGGGCATCCTTATCGCGGAGCGTTTCTCGGCGTCTATGCCCACGGCTTCTGCTACGGCATTGGCTTCAACGAGAAGAAAGGTTGGGAAGGCGAGGGCCTTGGCGCTGGCATCTCTGGCGGCTACACACTCAAACTCAACCGCCGCGGCTCCTTCCGCCTCGAATTTACTGGCGCGCTCGGCTTCCTTGCCACGCGCCACGACCCGTATGTCTACGGCAACCCCGTGAGCGGCGAGAAAGACGGAAAATACTACTACGACTATACTGGCTCTGCCAGCAAGTTTAAGAAACGCAACCACATGTTCACATGGTTTGGCCCAACCAACTTGGGCATTCAGTTGACCTACGACATTGTCTATCGCAAGAGAGGAGGTAAGAAATGAAATTGACTAAAAGCATACTCCTTTCGTCGGTGGCTTTGCTTGGCGCAGCCTCTTCGTGCATTGAGCCACCGTTGCACCTACCAACAGAGGAGGTGCTCGTCGACATGCCAGCGGTAGAGGTGGATATGAATGTGATTTGGGGTGTCGATGCCGACTGGCGCTCGGAATGGTACTACGGTTGGGACGAAGCCGACCGTCAACTCTCTGGCGACACCTGCTACACCGTGCCGACCAACTATGAGGTGCGACGCTACTACCTCGGCAGCGAAGCCAATGGAGCGCACACGCGCGACGGTCTCGACGGCTTCACCGTGTTCAGCAACTCGTTCCGCCGCAAATTCCAGTTCGGATATTATGATATGCTCTTTTGGAGCAACATCGACTCCGCCGACGGCACACAGGTGCTCCTCGTCGACGAGACGTCGCTCGATGAAGTCACAGCCACCACAACCGTTACCCGCGGCATTCTGCGCACTCGCGATGCCTCGACGGTAGTGGCTCTCTACAACCAGCCTGAAATCTTCTATTCCGCCTACGAGCGCAACATCTTCATCTCGCAGAACTCTGCTGACTATGACTATTACGACGAGACGGAGAAGGTGTGGGTGAAGAAACTCCACACCACGCTAAAGCCGTTGGTCTACATATATCTCGTTCAGGTGGTGATGCACAACAACGACGGACGCATCACCAACGTGACCGGCGACGCAGCCATCTCGGCGATGGCGAGCGGCGTGAACGTAAACACTCGCTACACCAACAACAAGCCGAGTATGGTCTACTTCCCGATGCGTATGAAGAAGGGCATAAGCGTCAACGGCGAGTCGTGCGACATTGCCGGCGGCAAGTTGACCACCTTCGGACTCTGCGACATGGCAGGCTATGAGGCGCAGTCGCGCGCACAATATCAAGGCAGCCGCACCGACGTGGACAACCGCCTCTATTTCACGCTGCATTTCAGCAACGGAACAGAAAGAACATTTGACTATCTGGTAACCGACCAATGCCGTGCGCACTGTCACGGCGGCGTCATTACCATCCATATAGACTGTAGCCAGATTACTCCGCCAACACCCGAAGAACAGGGCGACGGAAACGTCTTTGTGCCTACAGTCGAGGACTACGACCAAGTGGAATACGACATATTGATGTAGAAAGACAACAAACTATATACGTTTAATATTAACCATTTATGAAAGAAAGAAATTTATTGTTGGTTGCATCCGCCTTATTGCTGACGGCATGCTCCAATGATTTTGAGAATTTAGCAAACGAAGGGAACAAGACTTCGGAAGATGCCATCGGTTTCGAGATTCTCAACCGGAACACTATCAAAACGCGTGCATCACAGTATCTTCAGGATGCAGGGCACTACAACTTCGGCGTGTTTGCCTACAAAAACACCGACGGCGCTGCTCAGCAGGTTGTGATGGACAACTACCTCGTTGGCTATGGCGACGACACCAACAAAAAGGGTTACAAATTCTCTGAAGCCGAGCAGACAACATTGAAAGAGTCTCAGTGGGCTTACGAGAAACTCGGTACTGCAGAGTATGCCTATGCAGGCGATGAAGGCTACTATCAGCAAAGCCAGGCAGACTATATGTCGAACCACGCAAATCAGTTCCTCAAATATTGGGACTACGCATCGTCATCGGTCGACTTCTATGCTTATGCTCCTTACATCAACGGCGCAAACACAGCAACATTCGACCCAGCAACTAAGGTGCTCACCATCCCAGGCCTCGCACTCTCCGACGGTTACGACGACGCTTCGCTTCACGACTACCTCTATGCCTACAAAGGTGTGAACAAGAGCGCATACAACAACAAGGTGCAGATTGCATTCAACCGTATCGGTGCACAGATCCAAATCGGTTTCTATGAGAACATCGACGGCTACAAGGTTGAAATCCTCGACCTTAAGGAAGGCACTTACGACGGCGTTTGCGCTGCTCCTGCAGTGAAAAATGCTGACGTCTACTCTCGCGGCGTGCTCTACCACAAAGGTGGCGCAACAGTGGACTTCTCTACTTCCGACAGCCCAGTGCTCAACATCACAGGCACCGACGCACAGAAGTTTGCCGACGACGAATATCTTAAATTCGTCATCCCAACAGGTACAATCTCTACTGAAAAGACTGCACCTACAATGTCTGCTACCAAGTACTATTTGATTCCTGCCAACGCAACAAACAAGACTGGTCTTACTTTCCACGTTACTTACAAGTTGACTTCGGAAGACACCAACGAAACAATCATCGTAAGAAACGCTACAGTCTATGTTCCGTTTGCCAATGAAGACGGTACAACTTACTGCGACTGGAAATCGAACTACATCTACAAGTATATCTTCAGAATTACGAAGAACTCTACAGGTAGCACTGACCCGGGCACAACAATCGACCCGACCGACCCATCGCAGGACGACGACACAGCCCTCAAGCCAATCATCTTCGACGGTTGCACAGTTCAGGACTGGGAATCTACTTCGTCATACCACGACATTAACTAATTGAATTGACAATGAAACGTACTGTTGCATATCTCTCCATTGCACTGCTCACGGCTGTGGCATCAGGCTGTTCCTCCAACTCTTTAATCAACGAGGAAGAGCCCGACACGCCCGACGTTACGCCAATGCGGTTTAGCGCGCCGTCGGTAGGAAATATGGAGACACGTTCTACTCGGGCTTCACAAGCCCTTACCTCCGACTTCCTTGTGAGCGCCTACAAGGCTTACGCGACGTCGGGGCAGCAGACCGTGATGGAGCAGTACCAAGCACTCTTCCAGCAGGATGGTTGGAGCGGTACTGATGCAAAATGGAACACAGTGGGAGGCACTGCCGACGGTTACTATCAGAACCAGTTGGAGAAATATTGGGATCTCTCAGCCTTCCCTTACCAGTTCATCGCTATCGCTCCGGCTCCAATCCTGAATAATGCTGTCATGAATGGCTTTGCCGTGACAGACAAGCAAGTAAGTATCCAGCAAAGCCTGCAATCGCAGTCGGCAATCGACGGCGTCGTTTCCCCCACATGCGCCGACCAGTACTACGTGGCGCAGTTGCGGCGGCAGCGCAATGCTGACAACGCAGACAAGACCGACGACATTGACATGGTAACTGGCAAGACCATCGGCACGGGTGGCGATTCACCCACAAAGGCCGTACCTCTGCCATTCCATCGCTTGTCATCGAAAGTGCGTTTCGGCATTTACACTACAATGCCAGTCGTGGAAACCCAAAGCGTCAAAATCAAGGATGTAACCTTTAAAGTGATGTCGTCACATGTTCAGGGCTTCACAACATCTGCTGAAAACTATTCTATCAACCTCAGCCTGAACAACAATATCAATGACGGACAATTTGGCAATCTGTCATTACAGTCGGGCTACAAGCAACTGCTGTCGTTCTCTGGACCGTCAGACACATTTTCCGACGCTTATTTGGAAAAACACGAATGGAAAACGAAAAACGATGTAAACGCTTACTACTTCGAATGTAAGGACGGTTTGCTGCAAGTGCCGCAAGGCAATGTCAAACTGTTTGTGTCCTTCACATTGGAGCCTCTCAGCGGAGAGCCTTACACCGTTACCGATTATCCGCTGACCATTACCGATTCAGACGGCAACGTGGTGTCGGAATACACCTGGCGACCTAATTGCCTATATACATACTACATCGTGGTGAACCGCCTGTTCTCCTACGATATTTCATTTACCGCCACCATTTCCGATTGGGAAGACGTGGATGGACAAACATCAACAAACCTGGAGGAATAATCATAAATCAGAGAAAAAACAAAAAACTATATAACAATGAACAAGTATCTCACTACACTGGGCTTAGCCTCGGCTCTTATTGCAACGTCGTGCTCTAACGATGATGTCTTACCAAAGAGCGATTCAGAGAAGTCAGCCATTGAGTTTTCGATGACCGACAACAACACAGTAAAATCTGTTAGCGGACAGTCGCGCGCAGGCTTTTCTAAAACAACGGGTATCGTAATGCGCATGGCAGCAACAAATGCCGCCGACGCAGCGCAGACGAAGTACACCCGCACAGAGGCTACTGCCGAAACTGGCACTAACTATTCTACTTTGAGTTTCAGCGACGGCGGCACCAACACCCGCTATTGGGATGATGCCTATGGTCGCAACACGTTGCTCTCAATCTATGCCGTTGCCGTTCCCGACAAGACTGGCGTAATTGCTGCCAGTGCACTCAAGGGCGATAACACTTGGAGCGACAACAGCGACAATACTCTCTCCTGGAGCGTGGGAACAACCCAAACCAGTGATGTGATTTCAAATGAGGACCTCGTTTATAGTAACAACATTCAGCCTACATTCACTGAATACAACCAAAAGAACGGTGTCTACAAATACGATTTCGCGACAAGCAGTTATCCAGCCTTCGACGGCACAGACTTCAGCACGTTGATTGATGGTCAGATGCAGTTCCGCCTGAAACAGGCAACTGTTACCGATGGTCCAGGTAAGTTTGACAAGGGTAACCTTAACTTCGTTCACGCCCTTAGCCGTATCACGTTGAATGTGGTTCTTGGCGAAGGCTTTACAGGCACCAACACCATTTCTAACGTGAAGATGTTTGGTATGCCGCAAACAGGTACGTTTGATGTGCAGCAAGGCTTGTTCACAACCACAACGACAAGCGACATCAATATGGCCACACTCGCCGACAAAAAGTACATCGGTCAAGTGTTGCCGGGCTATGTGTTCGCTACTGGTACAGAGGCCAACGTGCTTCAGTTTGAAGTGGCTGGCAACCTCTATTATGTAACGCAAGGAAGCATCTATACTGCTCTCAACACCACTGCAAACCAGTCGAAACTGAAATATACCGACGGCAATAACGGCATCGTTATGCAGCAGGGTCAGAACTACATCCTCACAGTCACTGTCAACAAAACAAAGATTGACAAGATTACTGCTACGTTGGCCGACTGGACAGAACTCACTGGTGAATTTGAGAGAAACAACGCATATCTGTCGTTCTCGTTCAGTGATTACGGAGGCGACGCTTCTACCAACTTCTCTCTCTACCGCTCTGCTTCAGCCTACACCGACTATGTAGTAGGCGAGCCTTACGAGAAGCACTACGACTGGGAAACAAACTATGCTGGCAACATCGCTTCACTTACCGCTCCAGCAGCAGGTAGCAATGTTTGGCAGACCAACTGGCTCTGGGACGACAACAAGACGTTCTATCACTTACGTATGGTCGGCACCGACGGCACAAATGAAAGAACTATCAGCACCGAAAATGGCAAAGACTACTTCGACATCGCTGCTGGCGCAACCAATGGCAACTACCGTTGGGGCGCACCGATGATTAACGGAAAAACTCTCGGCTACGACCTCACCAACGGCTTTGACTATAGTGCAACCGACCACCACATCAGCCACGCTATCGGCGCAACCAACGATGTTCTCCACTTCACCGAGGTTAATATGTTGAGCCACATCAAGGTGATTGTAAAGACAACTACTGGTGACAACAAGGTAACTCTCTACGATGCCACAAAGGGTATGACCAAAGTGTCGTTGACGCACATCTACAAGAATGGTAGGGTATATATGGGCAACGGCTTGGTAGCCGCTACCGGCACTCGCTCAGCGACTGCCACTGAGATGACAGCACCAGATGCATCGAAGGCAAGCGCCTATGCAATCGACGGCAGTTTCGACTACTATGTAGTGCCTCAGGCATTGGTCGACAACGACACTTATGTTGGCTTGACCATCGAGACACCTGACAAAAACATCTACTACGTTGTAGAGAAACTCAGCACCATCCTGGCGTCTACAGTAACTAGTGCACAGAATGTGGCTATCGGCCAGTCAAAAGGTCAAGCCATCACTTACTGGTATCCTAACTGCTGCTACACTTACACAGTCACATTGTCTAAGGCTGGCATCGACAAGTTTACCGCAACACTCGTGCCTTACACCGAAATTACTGGTGAAAATACAGATATAACAATCGAAGACTAATCGTATGCAAATGACGATAAAATTCAAATGGTTGGCAGTAGCATCACTCGCGGCGCTTGCGTCGTGCAGTGATGACACTGCCGTGCCATATTCCGTCGGCTCGGATGACAACGCCTTCGCCCTGACTTTGGGCGTGGACAACAGTCTCGGCGGCGAATCGTCGAATATTCTAAAACGCAAAAGCGCAACCCGTGCTGGCGACGCAACGGACACTTATGTGAGTCTGACCACTGGCACAGGCATCCGCATGAGGGTGGAAGGCGCATGGACAAAGGGGAGCACCACTGAAGCGATTGTCAAGACAACCCATGCCGTAGCCGGCACTCCGGCAACCGATGCAACCTATAACCCCGTTTCGGGCTTCACCCCGATGCTCTATTGGGACGATTTCGGCGCTGCCGACCCCGACAACAAGGCAAACACCGACAAGGGCGTTGACATCTACGCCGTGGCTATCGACGGACTGGCAACGGCTCCCGATATGGCTGACGACGCTTGGGGCGACGCTTCTGCCGAGAGCAATCTCCTTGCTTGGAACACCGAGGACAACAGCACCGACCTTTTGCTGAACAAAGACCTTCTCGTAGCCAACAATCTTAGCGGCGACGGCACTCCGGGTCGTTTGACCTTCGAGGAGCACAAGGCCATCAGAAAAGGGGAGAGCACAGCCGACCCAACGCAGTCACGCTTGGTGTTCCGCCATGTGTTGAGCAAAATCACGTTCAACCTCAAGGCTGGCAATGGCTTTACGAACTATAAGTTTGTAAGCACTCCTGTCGTGACCCTCACGCGCTCGAAGAGCAGTGCTGCGGCGAAGGAGTATTATTGCTATGTCGACGGCAATGTCAACGTCAAGCAAGGCGTTGCCACGGCAACTGGCGATTGTGTGGCTGTAACACCTAAAAAGACCGGCGAATCAATGTCGGGCACAAATCAGGTGGTCAAGGAAGAGGCTGTGGTATATCCCGGCTCGCCAATCTGCACCACAGCAACCGACATTGTGGCAATGATTAATGCCGACGACAACCTCTACTACCTCACCGCTTCGGAAATCAAGAAAGCCATCGACGATGCGTTCACTTCGGAGGATGCTTCGACGAAATATCTGACCAAGGCGGGCTACAATTATGTGTTCAACGTTACCGTCAACAAAACGGGCATCAGCGTGACTGCCACTCTGGTGGACTGGAACTACCTCAGCGGTGAGTATGAGCCGAAGATTGACGTGACTGCCAATGTGGGCGATGCAGGAAGCGCGGCGACAATAGATTCGTTTAGTTTCTATCGCATGGCTGACGAGACTACGGGTGCCGACCGCAAGTATAACCTCTCATTTAAGAGCGGCAACTACTACGGCGAGGAGGCGCACGCGCAGTTGTCGACCACTGGCGAATGCACGTTCTTTACTCCCGACGGCTCGGCTGAGACAAACCTCTACTGGCCTGACCACCAGACCCACTACCACTTCCGTGGCGTTTATCCGCAGACAAGCACCTCGGCTTCCGACAGCGACAAACCTCTTGTCATCGACGAGGCGACAACTGGCAACCAGGCAATCAAGGTGGCTAACTGCAAATACGACGCAACGAAATTCCCGTGCAACCTGATGATTGGTGCGCCAGAAATCAAAGCCGGCACGATGTGCGGCAACGAGGACCACACCAATGGTGCCGGTCCCGTCGATATGTCGGAGCATGGCATCTGCGCCCGCGAAGGCAAGGTGAACCTTAACTTCCGCTATATGATGTCGCAGGTTGAGGTGAAACTCGTAACCACGACAGGCAACGACAAAGTGACCATCAACGGCAAGACCAAGGTGGAAATTGAAAACGCCCAAACCGACGGTTGGGTAGGGCTCGACAGCCGTGCCATCGATAAATATGGCACTACTTCCGACTATCTGCTCAGCAACACCACCGCCGACGCCGCTTGCCTCCTGCGCCACGACTGCGTTGTGCCACAGGCTTTGGCAGGATTGAAGTTTAAGATTTCGATTCTCGACGATGAGGGCAATGTCGCTGCAATCTACCGCGCAACGATTTCCGACATCAAGGTGAAGGAAACCGACAGCGACGGCAATGTAACTGGCGATGCCCAGACCATCACGGCGTGGGAAGCAGGGAAGAAGTACACATACACTCTTACGCTTAGAAAAACCAAGGTGACAGTTACAGCAACCATCACCGATTGGACAACAAAAACAGCTGATTCTGATATATGGCTATAATGAATAGACAAATCATAATAGTTACGGCAGCATTGACTTTGGCAGCCTGCAGCAACGAGGAAGGCTTGAAGCCAGACTCCGACAAATCGCAGGTGCATGTGGCCATGGCTTTTGTCGATAGGGAAGACAACGCCAAGACGCGTGCGGTCGACCACGATTTCGAGTCGGGCGACAAGTTGGTGGCTTATCTGCGTCATGCGCAAACCACCGACGGCACTACGGAAGGCGTGGGCTCTTTCGACAAGACTGTTACGTTTACGGTCAATCCCGATGCGGCAATGACGCAGGTGGGGACTACCGACACCTACGAAACCAGCGACATCACGCCCGATCCGTCTCTCTATTGGGACGATTTCAGTAGCGCTACCTACGACATCCGCACAGCCAACCACGGATTGCAGTCGCTGTGGGGCTACTGCTACAACGGCAATGCCGACGCACCGTCGACACCAGCCGATGTGCTCTCCTGGACTGTTGCAGCCGACCAGACTTCTGGCTACAAGACGAGCGACCTCCTTTGGTCGAAGTCGCAGGATGTTGTGGCTTATCAGCATAGCACCGCTGTCGACGGAACGCGCGAAGGGCTCGTAATCCCTTACACTCACGCTCTGAGCAAGGCAACAATCGTGCTCATAGCGTCGACTGGCTTTGAGGATGCAGATGTTTTTGACAATACGAGTGTAACGCTCGAAAATGTCAACGTCGATGGTACGTTTACTGCCTCTACTGCTACTTTGGTCGCTGGCAATAGCGGTATTGTCAAGATGCAAAAGGATGTTGCTGCTGATGGCAAACAGGCGGTTTTCGATTGCCTTTTCGTGCCTACGGAGTTGACTGTCGGCACCAAATGGGCTACAGTCGCCGACGTGGACGGCAACAACTATACGATTACCTTGACGCAAGAAATTCTTGACCAATGGACAGCAGCCACGGAGTCGGGCGTAAACTACCAACTCACGGCTACGCTCAAGAAACAGGCAATCGACATCAAGGCGCAAATCGCCGACTGGGTGACTGTCAAGGCTTCGACCGAGGGCGAAATCAAGTTTAGCACGGATTTGAGTGAAATCAATCCGTCGGACGACTTGACCGAAGGCTCGTCCTACGATATTTTCCGCGGCACATCGCTCACGGATTTGACCAAGGTGACCACTCGCGAATATGCCGACGCTGCATGGAGCAACAATCCTGAAATCTACTGGCAAAATGCCAGCACCAACTACTATTTCCGCGGCTTGGCAACGCTTGACGCTGACAATAAGATAACGACAGTGGGCGGCAGCCTCGATGCGGCTAAGGAGAGCGACCTCCTTTGGGCAACGACTGCTAAGCATACGGGCGTTGACAATAGTGGCGCGACAGTGACGGTTGATGAGGGTGCGGCAATTTCTCCGCGCACGTCGCAAGTGCCGATGCAGTTCCACCACGCCATGAGCAAGGTTACATTCACGCTCGCCACCACAACCGACGATTCGGCAGTGGACTTGACCAATGCCACCATCACCATCCCTGGGCTCATCGACAAGGGCGTTATCGACATTGCCACTGGCGAAATCGTCGGCACGGCATCGAGTACAAGCACATTGTTGACGGTATCGAACGAAACGCACATCGTGATACCGCAAAATCTTGCTGGCAAGGTTATGACGATAACCCTTCAGGACGGCACGACTTATAGCGTTACCCTTACCAACGTCGCTGTCAACGGCACGTCAACCAAGATTGAGAACTGGGAGCGTGGAAATGCCTATAACTATACCGTCAAACTTGCCAAAGAGGCCATCCAGTTTGGCGCATTTATCAAGGATTGGACGGTAAACAAAGGTTCTGGCGATGCTTCGCTCGACTGGGACTAACTTATGTAAAAGAAGACAACAATGAAACTTCGATACCTGTTAATGGGAATATCAATGATGCTACTTGCCGCCTGTGCCGACAATGAAGTCATCAACAACGGACAGGATTCCGACGTCACTTCTACGCCCGTGCTATTCAGTTCGGGCGCCGACTCGGGAACCCCTGCCACGAGGGCTTCTGTGGTGCCTTATATGGAGAAGGACGGCAAGTTCATCTGCCGTATGTACTACCAGGGCGCAGCCAACAGCACAGACTATAACAGTTACACTGAGGCTTGGCTGCAGGTGAACAATGGCGTAGGCAACTGCGTGTACCGCAAAAGCACCTATGCCGGCCCCACCGACACCGATGCCTACGATTTCGACAGGGAAGCATCGATATTCTATTGGCAGAACCGTAAGCCCCACGTGTTTGCTGGGTTGGCGGATTATAATAAGTTGACCGACAGCACTTGCTCCATGTCGATGGATGCTGACACGCTGCTCTTCGACCTCCGTCGCACCGCGGCAATGACCACCATCAGCGACCAAGTAGACCCTATACAGGCTCATACGGTGATGACGCCTACTGGTGCGATGCCCGAGGCAAACCGCGTGCGGCTGGTGTTCAAGCACTGCTTCTCTAAGGTGCAGGTCAACCTGAAGCCTACCGTCGACGGCGGACTTGACAACGGTCGTCTCACCTACGACAACATCGATTCTGTGGAGTTGCTCGGCGTTTCCGACACTGCCTTTGTCTACAACGTTGCAGTTAAAGACAAGGTAGTTTTCGACACCACTTATGTGGCTCCGCGTTACAAGCCAGTAAACACTACCTACTATAGTGCCGAACAAAAGGAGAATAACCCTTACTGCACGCAGATTGAGATGTTTAAGGCTGGCGAAGACGATGTGGAGCACGGATACACCGCTACTTTCAATGTCATTACCTTCGGCATTGTCCAAGCCATCCGCGTCACATGGCACGAAACCGACTATCCCGACCTGAAGCACGTGGTCACTAAGGCTATTATCGACCAGTCTGAGAACACGCTGAAATCGGGCTACCAACACATCTTCAACATGGAACTGCGCCGAGGCACTCTTGCCATCCTCAATGCGGAAATCAAGGCGTGGGAAAACGGTACTACTTACGATAACATAGACGGTACAATAAAGCGAGATTAAGAATGACGAAACGGCTGATACAAAATATATTGCTCCTGACCATGGCTTTGGTTGCCGCAAGTTGCAACGATGCTTTCGACAACATCTTTGGCGACGACTCCGACAACATGGCGGGTCAGGCTATCACATTCTCCACCCAGTTGCCCGCAGCCAATGCTTCGGCAACGAGGGCTGGATATTCCGTTGACGAAGACTTGCTCGACAGTTACAAGGCAGTAAGTCAAGCCTACCATTTCAGCATCACGATGATGAAGGAAGGGGAGACCACTGGCACAACGATGCCCTACGAGGTGGCAGCCGATGCCACTCAGGGCGAACTCGCATCGTCGTCGCCCTTATATTGGCAGGACAATGTGAGCAAATATGCCTTCAAGGCTGTTGCTGGAACGGAAACTCTCGATGGCGACCAGACCGACAAGACGAAATGGATTGCCCAGGACCGTCTGCACGGATACGGTTACGAACCATTGCTTGCCGACGGCAGTGTGATTGACAATATCGACGGCTTCAACTACCACACCAACAAAGAGTGGTATGCGCTCAACAAGGAGTGGAAAAACACGCTTGGAATGGTCACTTCAAAGGATGAATACAAGCGTGTGCCTCTGTTTCTGCAACACGACAGGGCGTTGGTTACAATCATCGTGAAGGCCGGCGATGGCGTGAAGCGCGAAGATGTGCTCGCCGCTACTGCTGCCACTAAACTGCATACACAAATCTTCAGTTACGACAGCGAGGGCGCAAGTCTTACCGTCAGTCCGTTGGCAGGTAAGGAGACCGTCAACTACGAGAAGGATGTGAACGGTGATGCCGCCACGATGGAAGTGGCTCGCTACGATGCCGTGGTGATGCCCCACAACTATCTCGACAAGGCTGAGGACGAGAAAATCTGTTCAATCAACCTCGCCAACCAGCATTTCTCTTTCTATGCCGGAAACGACTCGCGCTACACCGACTATCTCAATCTCTCCGAGGCTGACAAGTTGACAAGCGAAATCTATAACGCCTATAATCTCAAGGCAGGCGACAATCTCGTGATTACGGTAACATTGTCGCGCGAGAGCCGCAAAATCCTCATTACCGCCTACGTGCAGCCATGGACCAGCGTTGTTACGTCCTATGTGTGCGACGATTTCGGCAACACCGGCGACCCGATTATCATCAACAACAAGCAGGAACTCATAGATTTCCTTTCGGATGAAAAGGCGAATGTGGCAGGTAATGTTGCCATTCTCAACACAGACCGCATCGTGCTCACCGACTGGAGCGACGAATACGACCTGAACGCCATCTTCAACCTTGGTAGCCACACGCTAACCACGGATTCAAAGTTGTTCCGCAACATTTCAGCGTCGGGTAGCCTTATCAACGGCACAATCAATGTGCAGAACAGCACAAGCGACGTGAGCACCGTGGTTTGCTCCACAAACCGCGGCACGGTCGACCACCTCACTTTGGACAATGCCAGCGCTACCAACCGCGCGGTTGTAACGAGGGCTGCCGTGGCTATTGAGAACTATGGATATATCACCAACGTAACGTCCTACATCAAGGTGGACGGAAAGAGTGATGGCAGTGCGACGACCTATATCGGTGGCATCGCTGCAATGTCGCAAAACGAAACCGGCGTGTTGACGCCTTCGGTGAGCAACTGCTATGTTGATGCCCGTGTGGGCGTAGCCTCTGGACAGACCAACGTGAAGGGCGGCGGCATTGTCGGTGCAGCAAACGGATATGTGGTAGGAAACACATTCGAATATGGCATCACCCTGCAGCAGGAACTTGTCAGCGATTTGCCACTGCGCAACATCGTGCATACCAAAATCGGTGCTTACGACCTCTACGCCACTGGTAACCAATGGCCTACGATGACCACCAACACCCCGACTGGCTCTACTGCAATAGAAAATGTCCGCTCGTCAAACAAGTTGTACTACAAGGTGATAGATTGCAGCGAAGAACTGAATATGCTTGTCAAATCCAATTCGACATACAACGAGGTAGGGAAGTCCTACCGCCTTTCGGACAGTTTCACCGTCCTTTCGCAGAATTGGGAACTCGGATTTAAGACCGACGGACGAACCAATGCCACCCGCGGCAATGTCCTGTTTGACCTTGACGGCAACGGCAAAACCATCACCCTCGGCGGCACTAAGACGATTGAATACAAAGAGTCGAGCAGTGGCGAGACAACGGGTGTCTACACCACCGCGCCGATGCTCTTCGCCAACATCATTGGTTCGGTAAAGGATTTGCAGTTGAATTGCATTGAGTCGCTCTACGGCATACCAATCTATGGCGAAACTGGAGTGAGCGGCGACAACATGTCGTCGGACATCTGCGCACCCTTGGCTTATTCCGTGATTGGTGGCACAATCGAGAATGTGGCAGTCCACGGAGTGAAGAAGAGCGACGGCACTTATCCGAAAGTCGTTGCAGCCATCCCGTCGGGCGTGGTTTCTTGGGCGTGCGATGGCGCAGTGGTGAAGAACTGCACCTGCGATATGGATGTGGAGATGAAAGTGGCTCAGAAGTTTGATTCGAGTGACCAGCGCCTCTATGCTGGCGGCATCATCGCCGAGGTAGCAAAGGCAACAGTAACCCAATGCCAGTATGTGCCGCGGAAAGGCTTCAGTTGCAACAAACCTACGTCGATGTTCTATTTCGGTGGCATCATCGGTGGCACGGTGCAGAAGAAATACGACGGCTCTTCAGTTGTCGAAAATCCGGCTGTCACCATCACTGACTGCTCGTCGTGGTATTCCTTTGATGCAGACGAAACTGCCTATACCGAAGGCTCAGTGATTGGTCGTGCCATCTACACGGCAAGTTCAAAGAATGTCAACGGCGTCAACAAGGACTGCCAAGGCAACTGGTGGCCATTGGGCGTGCAGGGCGTAGGACAGTCCAATAGTGTGGCAACAGGCGCCGACGAGAAGACGATAGGAAAACGGAACGCAGTAACCCCCGACAAGCCGGAAATTGCCGACTGATGGGCGAGGGAAACAGTATAGAAAACAAGAGATGAAGAAAGACAACATATTATATGCAATAATGACGGCTTTGGCGGTCGTGGCGTGCTCCGAACCGGGGCTCGACATCGACGACCCGGCGGGCGCGTCGAACGTCATCAATGTGGGTGGCGTAAACGCTTCCGATGTTATCGAAACGGAAGTGACGACCCGCAGCACAAAAGCCGAGGACATAGACTGGCTGGCGCCGGCGCTGAAGAACGGTATCGACGTGACCTACTTTCAGGCAAGCAATTCAACCGACACTCGGACTGCTGTCCTCAAACTGGAGGACGAGAAGGTCAGCGGCAGCGATTCAACCAACTATTCTTTCTATATCAAGGGCACAACCACTCCAGCAACATGGTTGGGCAACGGCGGACACTCGTTTCATGGATTTCATATCCCTGAGGCATTGACATCGCCCGAAAGCGAGACCTCGCTTGCCGACCAGAGCGATGCCGACAACTACACTAACTTGATACACTATCTTTGCATGCCGCCGAATCATCAGATTCAGGCCACAATCAGTTATGTGCGTTTGCCTTTCCGCCATCGCTTGTCGAGGGTGATTGCCTATGTGCTTGTCGACCCTGTGTTGAGTACGTCAATCAAGAGCATCGCGTTCGACAATGTGAAGATACTTAGTTCTGTGAGCGGAACAACCCCGAAATGGACAACGGCCCGCAAGACAACGCCCCACAGCCTGGGCAAATATGGCAGTATGAACTCCAAACTGGAGCAACTCGATGAAAATTTCCTCGCATACTATAACACCGCAGAGCGCGAATATTACTACCCGACATCTGGAGCCTGGGCAACGGCAAAGGCTGCCTATGAGGCTGGGTCGACGGTCTATGAGGAAACGAACTATGGCAAAGTGCCTTGCTACGACATCATTGTCCGTCCTACCTACACCGACCCAGCGTTGGTGATGTACGACGAGGAGAATGGCACCGACGAGGAGTACAACAGCATCGATTTCGTTGTCGACCTCGAAAACGGCTTGTCGTATAACAAAACAGTGAAATTCGACCTTGACGCTAACTATCAAACGATTATCTACCTGCGCATTGCCCGCGAAAAAATCGATTATAAGTCTATGGGATCTGAACTGTGGCAAGTGCAGTCGAGTAGCGACGACCCTTACGGACTTGACAATGAAAGCGATCATCGCCTGTCGAAAGCCGGTGGCAGTTGGCAACGTGCTTACCGCATCGGCACAAACACGACCACCGTTACCGATGGCAGCGAATACACACAGCAGTACATCTCGCAAGCCGACTGGATGACAAAGTTCGCCAATGCCGTTGTCGACGGCGACAACTGGGGCGACTATTTCGTGCTTACGGAAGACCTCGAAATTAATGTCGCCGATTTGCCTGCTAATTTCGTCTTTGCTGGGCATCTTGATGCCCGCGGACACACCATAACCCTTGTGTCTGCCGACGGCAGTCGCACCTATCTCTTCGACGGACTTAACGGCACATACGAAGCCGAAGAGGGAGTGGCAAACTGCCATACGGAAAACGGCATCCTTATACCCCTTTCGGGCTATCGGGCAGAGGTGATGAATGTAGTCATCAGCGGCGGAACGCTGTTTAAGGAAATGACCGATGAAGAGAAAGCCGAAAACATCACGGGTAATGTGTATAATTGCAAGTAAGGAGGTGACAGAATGAAAACAAGATTGTTAAAAGCCATATTGCCGTCGATAGCCATTCTTGCCATTGCCACGGCATGCAGCGACGATGATTTCTATATGACGAAGGAGCAGGAGGCGATGCTCGGCACCGCTGTCAACTTCAATGCCAGCATCTCCGACCCGTTCATGTCGCGCACTTCCTATAACCACGACGGAAAGTTTAACGAAAACGATTTGATTACCATCTACCGCGAGTATTCCAACGACAACGGTCAGACTTTCGACGAGTCAACGCTGGGTTACCGCGTGTACAGTTATCAGCCGAAAACCGTATCGGGAACGGGTGTGTCAATCAATACGCAGTGGAAGGTACAAGTAGGTAAAATTGGCTATGAGCCAGATCGCGGCAAATTCACACAGACGGAGGCAGACTCCTTGACGTGGGACGACGGCCGCACCGTGCGTTTCCGTGCATGGGCATTGAGCAACCTGTCGGGTTGCTTGGGCAACGGCTCGTGGGGTTCGTTCTATCCTGACTTTACGATGGCAAATTGGATTACGGCTTCTGGTCCTACGCGCGACATTCCTTTGTCGCTTAAGCATTTGGGTTGCCGTATTGCCATCACGCCTAAAAGCGGCAATCAGTTGTATAAAGTTGAGGTGTCGACCGACTATAAGGACTATATGCGTATCGACAACGCCGATTCTAAGGAAGATGACGAGGCTGACATCTGCTCCGAGGAGGAAGCGCGCAAGAGGGCAGAGGCAGTGCAGGCTGTCTACAACAAGATGTGTATGCCCGGCGGCGTGGATTTCTCGACTGGACTGAAAGCCATGAGCAAGGCTTACTATAACAGCCACAGCAATGTGAGCACCATTGAGCAGGCCGACGACCAGGCTGCAATGATTGAGTTTGGCAGCAAGAGCGCCGATGAACTCACATCGCTGGCTGTGCGTCCTGTTTTCAATAATAACAACAATAACCAGTACCTCATCACAATCCCTCACGACATGAGCACTGAAAATGCCGGCGATAGATTGACGTTGCCTTCCTATACACGTTTCCGTGTCTACATCCGCGACGTGAACAATGGTGACAAAAACACACCGACGTATGAAGGTACTTACCATATCTTTGCGCTTAACGACATCAAGGACGATGCAGGCAATGAAACTTTCGCCGACGGGTTGCCTCTGGCGGCTGGCTATAGTTATCAATTCTCTGTAGGCTACCTCTATAACCGACTTGTTGTGACGATGACCAATACCCTCTCGTGGACCGAGCAGGACCTCGCTCAGGCATATCTCGACGACAAGCAGCAGACCACAGCAAACTACGACTACAGTTGGTGGACCGATGCAATCGATGCCGCCATTTCGCGCGTGCTGGAATCGTCAGCCAATTCCTACAATCCAGTGTTCTCAATCAGCAGCGAAGAGGATTTCATCGGCTTCATCCGTCTTGTGAACGGTGTGGCAGGGCAGAACACTGCCTCCTACACGCTTGAACGTGGTGAAGAATACATCGACGAGACAAGCACCAACAACCTTAACAAGCGCTGGAAATGGTATAAGGTCGTTGATGGGAAAAAGACGGAAATCACTAAGGAGGAAGCCGAGCAGGACGGTTTCGTGTTCTACCACGTTTATCACCCTGCCGACGGTGACAATGTGGCTTACTATGAGGAAGTTGTGCTCGATGGCGCATATTCCTTCTACAGCAACTTGGTAAACCGCAAGTTTAATGTCAACCTTACTGCCGATCTGGATTTGAATGATGTGAAACTTGATAATGTGGGCGACTCCGAGGAGCATTCGTTCCTTGGCATCTTCAATGGCAATTTCCACACCATCTCCAACGTGTACGTGCCAGGAGGTTATCTCTTCGGCTATGTTGGACAAGCACAAGCAGATGCAGCGAGTGCTGGAGTGGGCGCAGTAATATCAAACGTGGTAATCAGTTCCGACCATCCTCTCACCGTCCTGAAGAAAGGCACGAGTGTGAAGATGCTTGGCATCCGAATGACTGCTGAGAACTATAATGCGGCACTTGCCGACGAATTGCTCGGCACGAGTTATGTGGTGGGCTGCAGCAACACTGGCGACGGCACGGTAGGACTGGTGGGCAAAGCCGAGCAACTCAGCATGTACGGCTGTATGCAAACCGCACACGGCATTACTGGTGGCGCATTGCTTGGCGCATACACCGACAGCAGCAACCCATTTTTTGCTCCGCAAACGGGTACTGTGCAATGGGGTAATTTCATGTGCAACTTCTACGACATCGACCACTCGCCCAAGGCACATGCCGTGGGCAGCATCACCGATGCTTATCAGCGTCAGCAATACATCCGCGCCTCGAAGACGTATATGCTCTGTGCCTGGAACGACCAAATCATAACCGACATTGATGTGCTCGGCGCAATAAAGGGCACCAGTCGTTTTGCCGGTTTCTACGGCTTGGCTCCATGGAAGGCAATGAACTATGGCATCTACTGTTACAACAATAGCGACATCGGCAGGATTTATCCCTGCAATGCGCACTACGAGAAAGAGAATACCGTTGGCTACAACCATCGCTATCCTGTGCTCACAAGCGGTCAGACCACGGTGTCGAGCAGTTGGAACGTACTGAAACTTTTGAATTAGGAATGAATATGAGATATTGGAATAACATATTGTGCTCGTTGGCTCTGCTCTCGCTCGCTGCCTGCTCCGATGGCGACACTCCCGAGCAGAAGGGCGTGACAGGGTGCGTGAAACTCTCATCGTCGATTGAAAACTTTGTCGGCGACACTCGCGCAAACGTCGACGGCACGGCTTTTGAAACAAACGACTTGATACGCATCAAGGTGATTTGCCCTTACGTCTCTTCAACGGAGTTTGGCGAAAGCACTTGGGGTAACTCCTACGACGGCTTTTGGTTGCAGCGTTGGAACGGCTCGACGTGGGCGTATGTGCCGTCGTCGTTCGGCTTCGACATCGACGGCGACTATCAGGTGTCGGAAGCAGTGTCGCTGACCAACCAGACGCTTTCGCAGCAAACGCCTTATGTGTTCACCGCATCCACGTGGACGGAGGAGAAGGCTTTCGTCACCAATGGCAATCTGGTTTTGCAGTATGCCAATGTGTTCCAAGCCGACCAGTCGCGCATAGAGCATTACAAGGCAAGCGATGTGCTTTGGGCGCAGAATGTGATGCAGACGGGCACCGATGAGGTGCATCTCACTTTCAATCACGTTATGGCGGCGCTTCGCATCACCGTCGACAGCAGAGTATCCCTCTCAGACAATGCCATACTTACCGTGGTGGGCATGCCAGACATCGACCAAGCGGAAATCATCGTGGGCGACATGTATGCGTCGAAAAGCAAGGTAAACAGCACTTGCGGCTACAGGCAAAAGCACGCATGCACGGCAGCCGAAAACGGCAAGGTGCTTGGCATCGGCATAAATCAGGAAAGCACAGGCACTTCCTATACGCAACCGTTCACTGAGATTGCCCAGACAGCCACCTACAAGGCTCTGCACAAGTCGGGACAGGTGTTCCAACTGATTGTGCCTCCTTGCACGCTGACCGACAAGGCTGTGGTGTGGGTGCGCGACGGCGAAAAGAAATGGAGCGCGGAGTTGTCGCAGACGTCATTCGAACAGGGGTATCTCTACAACGTTACCCTCACTCTTAAATCATCAACGGAGGATTAGGAATGAAAAAATTCAACATACTGTTTGCAGCGCTGCCAGCGTTTGCGGCTTTGGCTTCCTGTAGTGCCAACGAGGAATTAGGCAGTCAGGATGTCCGTGAACTGTCGGGCATTAGCACTCAAATCGGCTCTACACGCGCTGCTCGTGTGGTCAGCGACAGAGAGCCTCGCTATGTGGGTCGCAGCGCATTTTTGGGCGGCGACACAATCAATATGACTTATTTTGCCAGAACAGGCAGCATAATAGCGGATTTCACCTATCGCAATGTGCTTTGGGAGAAGAAAACCGACGAGAGCGGATGGACACGCGTCGACGACGACAAGAAGATTTACTGGAGCGATGCCACCAGTCCGCACACCTTCATAGGCTTCAGTAAGCCATACGAGGATTTCCCGTGGACAAAGACCGAAACGGCGGGGTTGCCCGACATCTACAGCGGACAGTTGACCCTGACCGACGGCATTGTTGACTACACCAATACCACCGATAAATCGGGCAATGAGGTAAGTGGCAACGAGAAACTGAAGAAGGACGACATCGTGTTGGCTTATTCCACAAGCGTTGTGGCTGATGCCACAGGTATCGGTACTGTAGAGTTCAGCCACGCATTGAGTTGCCTTACGTTCGACCTCAATATCAACGGCTTCTCTTCAACTCCGGGTATCGGCGACAATGAGATGGACAACGCTACGCGCGTGGTTTCGCTGATTGTCCACAACCAGCCATACCAATACAAATGGACGCAGACGAGCGACCATGCCGAGGAGGACGACAATTCGGCAACAACCGACATCAAGGCGTGGACAAACAGCATCAACGGCGATGCCACGACCTCTGGTCGCAACCGTCGCTTCTACTACCACACTCTTGCTGTGCCGGGCTCGCGCTCGGAGATGGACATCGAGTTTACGGTGACTTATCCCGACCCGTTGAACACGGCAAATACTCTTTCCAACACCTATACGGCTAAGGCTACCAACGTGGAACTCATAGCAGGCAAGCGCACCACTATCAAGATTTCGCTTAACCACCAAAACGAACAGATGACCGTGGGCGCAGAATACGACGATTGGGAATATGCCGATACGCCTGACCAAGGTGAACTGACCAAGAAGTCGACATTCTTGGCGAGCACATCAAAAGCCAACGTGCATCTGCACGATGAGGCTGGCTTGATAAGGGACGATGCCACATGGCTCTACACTGACAGTGACGGAAATATAGTCGATGTTGACGGCAACGACGGTTCGGCGGCTAACCCTTACTCTATTTCGTCGGCTTATCAACTTTTGGCATTTGCCTATGAGGTGAACGAAGGAAAGATGACCTTTGCTGACAAATATGTGAGCCTCAATGCCAATCTATATATGCAGGAAAGCATCTCGGGCACTGGTGTTGAATGGATTGGTATCGGCACGTCGCAATATCCTTTTATGGGGCATTTCGACGGTCGTTTGCACGACATCAATAGGCTTAAAGGGAAGTCGTTCTTCGGCTATATTTCATCGGACGCCACGGTGTCGGGAGTGATGCTTATGGGTATGCTCGGCACGACCGACGGCGGATGCATTGTGTGCAACAATGCTGGCACAATAAGTGGCTGCATGGCTAATGGCGACGTGAATGGCACATCAAGCGCCGGCGGAATCTGCGAAACCAACAGCGGCACAATCATTGCCTGCGCGCATATCGGTAGCGTCACGGCAACCGATGTGGTTGGCACGGTGGCTGGCAGAAACACAGGTACGGCGACGGCGGTCTATGCCACGAGCAAACTCTCTGCAACAACAGTTGCTGTGCAATGCTACTACGACAAGACGATGTATCCGTCGGCTTCCGACGAAGATGCTGCGCGTTGGGGCAAGACGTCAACCGAAATGCTCCAGAAGAGTTTTGTGACTCTCCTCAACGATGAAATCGGCACTGCCTCAACCTACCGCTTCGTCTACCGCCCATCCGAATGCCCGACAATAGAATAAGCGGCAATAGGTTTATCTACTGCCGCTTAGTGCCTGACGGAGAAAGCCCCGTTTTTATGCTAATTTCTGAAATTCCAGAGGGGTTTTGCCAGTGTGGGTTTTGAAGAAGCGGATGAAGTGCTGAGGATATTCAAATCCGAGTTGCTGGCTCACTTGGGTGATGTTCATCGTGTCGCTTGACAGCAGTTGCTTTGCGGCACGCAGGAGCCGGTCGTTGATGAAATCCTTGGCGGTGCGTCCGGTTTCCGTCTTGACCAATTCACCGAAATACTTTGGCGAATAGCAACACTTGTCGGCAAAATATGCCACCGATGGCAAGCCCTCGGCTGCCGCATTTTTGGCAATATAGTCATCGAGCAGGGAAGAGAATTTCTTGATTACTGTGTGGTTTATCTCCTCGCGAGTGATGAACTGGCGGTCGTAGAACCGCAGACAGTAGTTCAGCAACAACTCGATGTTGCTCACAATCAATTCTTTCGTGTGCTTGTCGATGTCGCGGCTCAACTCTTGCTGAATCATTGTCAGCACATCGCGGAAAATCTCTATTTCAGACGTGGACAGGTGCAACGCCTCGTTCGATGTGTATTCGAAGAACTCATAGCGGTTGATATTGCGTCCCAACTGCGTGCGGTTGAGCAAGTCGGGATGGAAGAGTAGGGCAGTCCACTTCGGATAAAGCACACCGGGATTGGGCTTTACGTGGATGCTCTGTCCAGGGGCGAAACTCGTCACGGTCATTTCGTCAAAGTCGTATTTTGTCCTGCCGTACGACAGTTCGCAGCCTTTGTTTTCCTTGAGGAACAAAGCATAAATACCATAGTGGCAGATGTGCTCTTCAAGCGTGTGCTGCTTGTCGTAGCGCAGTACGCTAACCAACGGATGAAGCGTTTCAAATCCATATTGGTCGTTGAACTCCTGTATGGAGTTGAATGTCAGTTCTTTCATAATAATGCCATTATATCTTCAACAATCTGTTCGTCCAGCAGACGGTTGTCGGAGAGCAACTGCTGCAGGTCGTATCGGTCGTAGAGACCTTTCTTTACACCGCCCACTATTGTCTTCATGTCGGAGGTGCCGTAGTAGGCGGCTATGCGCTCGCCAAATCCGCCGTCCTTGCATCCGTCCTCCAGAGTGACCACAATTTGGTGGTCTGCCTTTAGGCTGTCGAGCGTTTCTGCGTCAACGGCATTGAGGTAACGAGGATTGATGAGTGTGGCGTCGATGCCCTTGTCGGCAAGCAGGCGAACCACATTCTCGCCTTTCTGGTAGAACGACCCGGCTGCGATGACAGCCACTTTCGTCCCCTTGTGGGTTATCTTGTATTTCGGTTGAAAGCCGTATTCGGTGTCGACCTCTTCTGTGGTGTGGATCACACCGTTGCTCGGCATGCGCAGCGCTACGGGCTTCTTATCCTGCACGATAGCCCATCTGAGCATAGCAAAATATTCCTCGCATGTTGTAGGCGCAAGATACGTCAGCCCAGGGATGCTGCAGAGCATTGGTATGTCGAAGAGGCAGATGTGGGTGATGTCGTTCATCGACCGTGTGCCGCCCCACACCACGTTGATTACTGCCGGGTTGGAGTTGATGCACAAATCCTGCGCAATCTGGTCGTAGGTACGCTGCACGAAGGTGCTGTACACGGTCCACACGGGGCGCAGACCTCCCTTCGCCATGCCCGAAATCATCGCCACCGCCTGCTCCTCGGCAATGCCCATGTCGATGTGCTGTTTGCCTGCCTCCTTGCGCTTCTGCGGATTGAAACCGGCTGCGGCGGGTGTGCCTGCCGTAACGGCGATGAGCGTAGGGTCTTGCTTCATCTCCTTGAGCATCCAGTCGCTGTAGAGTTCCTCGTACGATTCCCGAGTGGGCTTTGCCGGGCGACTGCCGTCCTCTATGTTGAACGGCATTCCCCAGTGCCATGCTTCCTTGTCGCGCACTGCGGGAGCGAAGCCGTGACCTTTTTCTGTGTGGATATGCACCACTGTCGGCTTGTCGGTGCCCTTCACGCGGCGGAACATCTCAATGAGTTTCTCCACGTCGTTGCCCTCTTCCAGATAGTAGTAGTCAAATCCCCAAGCCTTAAACCAGTTGTGCTCACAAGTGCCCTTGCTCTCGCGCAGAGCCCTAAGGTTTTTGTATATGCCGCCGTGGTTTTCGGCTATCGACATCTCGTTGTCGTTGACCACGATAATGATGCCCGTGCCGAGTTCCGACGCCTCGTCAAGACCCTCAAACGCTTCGCCGCCCGACAGCGAACCGTCGCCGATTATGGCGATGATGTTCTCGTCCGTTCCCTTTATGTCGCGGGCTTTTTGCAAACCCGTGGCAAGGCTTATGGATGTTGAGGTGTGACCCACCTCAAAGTTGTCGTACTCAGGGCTCTCGGTAGGAGAGGAGTAGCCCGATATTGCATTCATGTCGTCAATGTCGCCAAGAAAACCCGACGCGCGGCCAGTAAGCACCTTGTGCGGATAGCACTGGTGGCTCACATCGAATACAAACTTGTCCTTCGGCGCGTCAAAAACGTAGTGCAGGGCAACCGTAGCCTCCACAAATCCTAGATTAGGGCCAACGTGACCGCCGTGTTTGCTTACGCGGTTGAGAACTGCCATGCGGGTTTCCTCGGCAACCGTTTTCAAGGCTGCGATGTCCAACTTTTTAAGGTCGGCAGGAGAGGAGATGTTTTCTATATACATATTCGTGACTGTTTTTTTCTTGCTGCAAAATTACCAACAAAAATCCTTATCCCCGATACCCCCATTTCGGAATATATAACCAATTGTCCCCCTCACATCTCATATTTTGATTTGCTTTGATAAGAAAACATTTTTCGAGGTGTTGGAGACCGACAACGAGGTGGCACCGTTGCTCGGTCCGTTCCAGACGGCGTTGAAGAACAAGGCGATGGA
>CAVAPE010000020.1:0-31697 GCA_963590405.1 Eubacterium sp. CAG:180
CCGTATGCCATTTCGGCGGGGATATACACTTCCCAGCGGTCGCCAACGTGCATTTGCTGCATGGCAATGCTCCACCCCACAATCAGGTCGCTAAGACGTGCTGCCAATGGTGCTCCGCCGCGGCTGCTGTCGAATGTGCGGCCGTTGATGGTGCGCCCAGTGTAGTGGGCAGTAATCACGCTCCGTGCCGACGGCTTGCGACCGTCTTTCTTGCCGGTGGCGATTACTCGGTAGTAGATGCCTTTTGGCAGTGGCATTACGCCGCTTTCCTTGGCTTTTTCGGCAAGCCATTGCCTGTTCTTTTCAACGTATTCCTGTTTAGCCATAATTCAGACGAGTTATTCAAAGATGTGGCGCACGGCGGCGATAGGGTGGTGGAGGAGCATCCGCGGACCAGAGTAGCGCATCACCTCGCGCATGCGAGCCCTCATGTTGGGCTTGTAGCAGTGGATGGGGCAGCGCTTGCACGATGTCTTGTTGTTGCCGAATTTGCAGTGCGACAGTCGTGCGTGCGCATAACTGAGCAGTGCGCGGCAGTCGTCGCACAACTCCTTGTTGCCTTCCTTGCCACGGCAGTAGAGCCGTATCATTTTTTCGACAACGCGTTTCTCCCGTTCGATTCTCTCCATAGTTTTTGCGGTTGGACACAAAAAAAGTCGCCTTGAAAAGCGACTCTTGTGGTGGGTGTTGAGGGATTCGAACCCCCGACCCTCTGCTTGTAAGGCAGATGCTCTGAACCAGCTGAGCTAAACACCCTTACTTCGGAAAAGCGATGCAAAGGTAAGGCGGATTTTCTGTTCCTCCAAATTTTTCTGTAACTTTTTTGAGAAAAAATTTCGCAAGAAATTCTTAATAGCAGACAGTCAGCGAAATACGCACTGTGAAAAAATATGCATTTTCATTCTGTTCCTTTATTGCATAATTGGTAGAAAATACCTACTTTTGCGCATATTCTTTAGAATATTAACAATCTTAAAAACAAAGCATAATGTCTCTTTCTTCATTGACTGCCATTTCGCCTATCGACGGTCGCTATCGCAACAAAGTCGAGGTTCTGGAAAACTATTATTCCGAGTATGCACTTATCCGCTATCGCGTAAAAGTTGAAATCGAATATTTTATCGCTCTTTGCGAACTCCCGTTGCCGCAACTCAAAGGCGTTGACCATGCGCTTTTCGATGCTCTGCGCAGCATCTACGGCAATTTCAGCGTCGACGATGCCCAGCGTGTGAAGGACATCGAAAGTGTTACCAACCACGACGTGAAGGCTGTGGAATACTTCATCAAGGAGCAGTTCGACAAACTCGGCTTGGCTGAGTTTAAGGAGTTTATCCATTTCGGCTTGACCTCGCAGGACATCAACAACACATCGGTGCCGATGCTCATCCGCGACTCCATCCACGAGGCTTATCTGCCTTTGCTCGGCGAGATGATTGACTTGCTCAATAAATATGCAGACGACTGGAAGGACATCCCAATGCTTGCTAAAACCCACGGTCAGCCAGCATCGCCTACACGCCTCGGCAAGGAAATCCGCGTGTTTGCCTACCGCCTTGAGCAACAGGTGAAACTGCTCAAGCAAGTGCCTGTAAGCGGCAAGTTTGGCGGCGCAACCGGCAATTTCAATGCCCATCGCGTTGCGTTCCCCGACTACGATTGGCGTGCCTTTGCTAAGAAGTTCCTCAACGAGCGTCTCGGCATCGAGCGTGAAGAATGGACCACACAAATATCCAACTACGACAACCTTGCCGCACTCTTCAACTCGATGGCGCGCATCAACACCGTGATGATCGACCTCGACCGCGATATGTGGCAATACATCTCGATGGAGTATTTCAAGCAGAAAATCAAAGCAGGGGAGGTAGGCTCTTCGGCAATGCCGCATAAGGTTAACCCTATCGACTTCGAGAACTCGGAAGGTAACCTCGGACTTGCCAACGCCATCCTCGGACACCTTGCCAATAAGTTGCCTGTTTCGCGTCTGCAGCGCGACTTGACCGACTCCACGGTGCTCCGCAACGTCGGCGTGCCTTTGGCTCATATGCTCATCGCCCTCCACAGCACGCTGAAGGGTCTCCACAAACTGCTCCTCAACGAGCCAGCCATCAGCCGCGACCTCGACAATATGTGGAACGTAGTAGCAGAGGCCATTCAGACCATTCTTCGCCGCGAGGGGTACGAGAAACCTTACGAAACGCTGAAGGCTCTCACCCGCACCAACGACAAGGTGAATGCCGAAAGTATTGCGCGCTTTATCGACACACTCAACGTGAGCGACGCCGTAAAAGAGGAACTGAAGGCTATCACGCCGCACAACTATACAGGATTCTAAACCGTGCTGAACGGGGTGTAATTGAAAAGAATGTTAAAATCCGTGCATGGTTCTTAATCTTTTTAATTATGCCCTTTCCAGTTTCGGAAAAAAAACGTTACTTTGCCAATGGAAATTATGAATTAACTGACTGTTAGAATCTACAAGTCTAAGACAGATTAAATCATTGACCAATAGCATATTTTTAATGAATAAAAACGCCGAGAGGCATTGTGTGAAAATTTAATAATTAGTTTACTATGGAAGAGAACAAAAAGCCGAAAAGAAGACGTATCGGTGAATCTCAGGAGATGGGTGCTGAAAATGGGCACTTTGAGAAAGTTACTTACAGCCCGAAGGCTGCATTTGTGCCAGGCGACGCGAGCCAATCGCAAGCCGCATCTGGCGACAGCAACAATGAGGCTGGCGAACGTCAGGATTACCACAGACCAAGCTACAATCAAAACAACTACAACAACTACGACAACAACTATCGCCAAGGCGGCTACAACAACCGTCAGGGTGGTTACAATAACAACCGTCAGGGCGGCTACAACAATCGCCAAGGCGGCTACAACAACCGTCAGGGTGGCTACAACAATCGCCAAGGCGGCTATAACAACTATAACAACAATCAGCAGGAAGGCGGCTACAACCAAGACGGTGGCTACAATCAGGAGGGCGGATATAACAACAACCGTCAGGGCGGCTACAACAACAATCGCCAAGGTGGCTACAACAACCGTCAGGGTGGTTACAACAACAATCGCCAAGGTGGCTACAACAACCGTCAGGGCGGCTATAACAACAATCGCCAAGGTGGCTATAACAACCGTCAAGGCGGTTATAATAACAATCGCCAAGGTGGCTACAACAACCGTCAGGGCGGCTACAACAACAATCGCCCAGGCGCAAGTTTCAACCGTCAGGGCGGACAGCGCTTCACTCCGCGTCCAAAGCAGATTATCTACGACGTGCCTGAAGTTGATCCAAACGAGGAAGTACGCTTGAACAAGTTTATGGCAAATGCCGGTATCTGCTCGCGTCGTGAGGCTGACGAACTGATACAGCAAGGACTTGTAAAGGTCAATGGCGTTGCCGTTACCGAACTCGGTACGAAAATCAAGCACGACGACGTGGTTGAATACAACGACAAGGTGGTTACCCTCGAAAACAAATGCTACATCCTTCTCAACAAACCGAAGGATTGCGTGACTACGAGCGACGACCCAGACGGACGTCTCACGGTGATGGACATCGTGAAGAATGCCTGCAAGGAGCGCATCTATCCTGTAGGACGCCTCGACCGCAACACCACTGGCGTGCTCTTGCTCACCAACGATGGCGACCTCGCTTCAAAACTTACCCATCCTAAGTTCGTCAAGAAAAAAATCTACCAAGTGTGGACCGATAAGGACATCGCTGAGGACGATATGCAGCAACTTGCCGACGGCATCGAACTCGACGACGGACCAATCCACGCAGACGCTATCAGTTATGTCAACGACCACGACAAGAACCAGGCGGGCATCGAAATCCACTCTGGCCGCAACCGTATCGTTCGCCGCATGTTTGAGTCGCTCGGCTACCGCGTGACCAAACTTGACCGCGTTTACTTCGCTGGCTTGACTAAGAAGAACCTGCCTCGCGGACGCTGGCGCTACCTCACTCAAGAGGAAGTTAACTTCTTGAAACAGGGCTCTTTTGAATAATCGTTATTAGAAACGTTGATAATAAAAGACAATAATGAAACGTACAAAAATATCTGAAATCTGGGCTCCTGAACTGATCGGAACCGACGTGTGTGTCAAAGGCTGGGTACGCACCCGCCGCGGCAACAAGCATGTGCAGTTTGTCGCACTCAACGACGGCTCCACTATCAAAAACCTCCAGATTGTATTCGACATGGAGAAATTCTCCGACGAGCAGTTGAAACCTATCACCACTGGCGCAAGCATCCATGTGGAGGGCAAACTGGTCGAGTCGCAAGGCAAGGGGCAGACAGCCGAAGTCCAGGCAGAAACACTCGAAATCTACGGCACTGCCGACCCTGAGACATATCCTTTGCAGAAAAAGGGACATACTCTTGAGTTCCTTCGCGAAAAGGCTCACCTTCGTCCTCGCACCAACACTTTCGGTGCAGTGCTTCGCATCCGCCACACTTTGGCTTATGCAATCCACAAGTTCTTCAACGACCGTGGTTTCTTCTACCTCAACACGCCGCTCATCACTTCGAGCGACTGTGAAGGCGCAGGCGCGATGTTCCAGGTGACTACGCTCAACCTCAACGACCTTCCTAAGGACGAGAACGGCAAGGTTGACTACACAAAGGACTTCTATGGCAAGCCAGCAAGTCTTACGGTTTCTGGTCAGCTTGAAGGCGAACTCGGTGCAACGGCTCTCGGTGCTATCTATACGTTCGGACCTACTTTCCGTGCTGAAAATTCCAACACTCCACGCCACTTGTCGGAGTTCTGGATGATTGAGCCGGAAGTTGCTTTCAACGACATTAACGACAATATGGAACTTGCCGAGGACTTCATCAAATACTGCGTGAACTACGCTCTTGAGAATGCCTCCGACGATATTGAGTTCCTTGCGAAGATGTATGACGAAGAACTCATCGAGCGCCTCAAATCGGTTGTCAATACCGAATTTGTCCGCCTCACCTATACCGAGGGTGTGAAAATCCTCGAAGAGTCGGGTCACAAGTTTGAATTCCCCGTATTTTGGGGTGCCGACCTTCAGAGCGAGCATGAGCGCTACCTCGTTGAGGAGCACTTCAAACGCCCTGTAATCCTTACCGACTATCCTAAGGAAATCAAGGCGTTCTATATGAAGCAGAACGAAGACGGCAAGACCGTGCGTGCTATGGATGTGCTCTTCCCGAAAATCGGCGAGATTATCGGCGGCTCTGAGCGTGAGGAAAGTTACGAGAAACTCAACCAGCGCATCGAGGAACTCGGCATTCCGATGAAGGATATGTGGTGGTATCTCGACACACGCCGTTTCGGCACTGTACCTCACTCTGGTTTCGGTCTCGGCTTCGAGCGCCTTGTGTTGTTTGTAACTGGCATGACCAACATCCGTGACGTCATTGCGTTCCCACGCACACCAGGCAACTGCGAATTTTAAAAACAAAAAACACAATGGGTAAATCAAAATTTCTTCAGGACTTCAAGGCCTTCGCAATGCGAGGCAACGTGGTCGACATGGCTGTCGGTGTGATCATTGGCGGCGCCTTTGGCAAAATCATCTCGTCGGTAGTGGCAGATATCATCATGCCGCCGCTCGGACTGATTATTGGTGGCGTTAACTTCACCGACCTGAAATGGGAAATGAAAGCCGCAGCCGACGGTCAGGAAGCCGTTACGCTCAACTATGGCAACTTCCTGCAAACGGCATTCGACTTCATCATCATTGCCTTCAGCATCTTCCTTTTCATCAAACTCATCACTAAACTGACCCACAAGAAAGAGGAAGAGCCCGCTCCAGCACCCGACCCAGAGCCAAGCAAAGAAGAAGTGCTGCTCACTGAAATCCGCGACCTGCTCAAGCAGCAGAACGAGAAAAACGGCAAATAGTCTTATCGACAGACACATACCAAAATCCGGCATCGGTTCGCCCTTCACAGGCGGCTTTGCCGGATTTTTTTGATGAAAAAATCGGCGAAAAATCTTGCGAAATCGAGAAAAGTGAGTAACTTTGCATTCGATTTACAGAATCGGGGTGTAGCACAGTTGGCTAGCGCGCCACGTTCGGGACGTGGAGGTCGGAAGTTCGAGTCTTCTCACCCCGACAAAATGAGGCTTAAAAGGTTGGCAATCAACTTTCTAAGCCTCATTTTTCAGAAAGTGCCGGGACAAAATCGGGACAAGACTTTCAATTTTTCATCACATTTTGCTGGCGGTTGCGGAGCAGTCGTCAACAAAAAAAATGCTAAAAAATCAGCCATTTAACGCGTTAGAAAGGGATGTTCAGAGCTCTCTCGCTATGATTCGTAACTATCTCCCACCTGTACTTCGCGAGACAAAAAACGATTGGTATATTGAATTTTATGCCTACGACCCTGCGCAAAACAAGTTACGGAGGAAGAAAATCAAGATTAACCATATCAAATCCGTTGTAGAGCGCCGAGCATACGCCCGTGGAGTGATGCGCCGGCTGTCGGAGCAACTGGCTGCGGGGTGGAATCCTTGGATTGCAGCGACCAGCGACAGCGATCTGCATACCTTTACTGAAGCCTGCGACCGCTACGAGGCTCACATCGACAAGATGTATGCCGATGGCAACTACCGCAAGGAAACCTACGTTGGCTACAAGTCTAACATCAAAATCATGCGTCTTTATAACAGCCTGCGCCCTGCGCCGATTGTCTACACCTACCAGTTCGACCGCAAATTTTGTCAGGCGTTCCTCGATTATGTGTTCATCGAGCGAGGGGCAATGGCACAGACGCGCAACAATTATCTGAACTTCCTCCGTGTGTTCAGCGGCTGGATGCTGGAGCGATGCTACACAGCGGTGAGGGCTTCCGACGGGATTTCTCCAATCTCTAAAAGGCTCATACAGAAACAGCGCACAGTGATACCCGCAGACGTGGTTGCCAAAATTGCGGATTATCTGCGTGCCAAAGATCCGAATTTCCTTTTGGCGTGCTATATCCTCTACTACTGTATGATACGCCCGGTGGAGATGACGCGCCTACGGATTTCGGACATCAATGTGAAGGAGCAAACCATTACAATCCCCGGTGAGGCTTCAAAGAACCACCAGACGCAAACAGTGACAATGCCGAAGAAGTTGCTGATGTATATGATCGAGATTGATTTATTTCAGCATCCACAATCGTATTACATCTTCTCAATGAACCACCTCCGCCCAGGGCTCGAGCAGATAGACCCGCGAGTGTTCCGCTATCATTGGGACTGTATGAAGCCCGCATTGAAATTGCGCAAGGAGTGGAAATTCTATTCTCTGAAAGATACTGGGATAACCGAGATGCTCGACAATAATCAGACGAGTATCTCAGTACGCGACCAAGCGCGACATTCGAGCCTCGCCATCACAGAAATTTACACGCGGCACGGGCGCAAAGCGAATGCCGACCTGATAGATTACGAAGGCTCGCTATGAATCAAGTCGATAAAATTCTCCCTTCATCAACCGTTTAAGCCCATTATCCTGCAATGTAGCGGTTATCTTGGCGCAGATGAATTTCTGCCCCCTGATTAAGAATACGGCGCGAGGATTTGGCACAGCATCGGCGAGAAACGAGAAGGTGTATTTACTCTTCACGTTGACCGCCGATTTTTTTGTGCCGTCGGCAGTAACGGTTGGGTAGGCAAAATCTCTGTCCGACAGGCGCATGCTGTATTTCGGCAGATATAGAGGCCCATCGAGGCTCGCACCCTCGTCGAAGAACGTCAATTTGTCGACTATCGGGCAGGCGATGAGCGTTGAATCATGCTTGTAATGGTAGTCCGTGCCGTCCCAGTAGGCAACAAATAGCGTCGAAAAATACTCCGTGCTGTCCTCGTCGTTTTCGATGGCGCGGATTGGCGATGATGAACGCCACGTCGCTGTATATTCGTCGGAGAAATTATGATTATACACGGCGTTCTTTCCCTGGTATATTCCCGAATACCTCGCAGGTATCTGTTCGTAAATAGTGAACGTGTCCTCACTGTCTGTCGCTCCGCTGTCCGAGGGCACAGGTACGAAAAGGGCAAATCCGTAGTCGGTCTGGTCAATGCGAGCGGGGACGATGTTAATTTCTTCCTCCGACGTGTTTTCAGCCGCATTCTCCACCGATTTGCCGTAAATATTGAGCATCTGCGGCTTGTTGGTGTTGAACTTTACGAGTGCACCGGAACTCGTCTTGTGCGTCCCGTCCTCGTAGGTGCTGATGCACCGCATGGCAAAATATGTGTCGTACTCAGCAACCCGATACAGTTTGTTGTAATACGAGTAGGCAGCCGTCCCCGCCGTAAAGTTAGGCGTGTACTTGCGTAGGTTGGCGTAGGTGCTGCTATCTCCGTTGAGCAATGCCTTGAAGAAATCAATCCAGAACGGGAACTCATAGAAGTGCCCCTGATAGCCGTCGATTATGTCCTGACACGAGAGATATTGCCAATCGTCATCGTCGCGGCTTGAATACTTATAGACCTTCGTGTCGGAGAAGCCCGTGTCGTCCTTTTCCGAGGTCTCCACGTCGAACTCGTCAGACACCTTGTCCAGCGACACGACAGGCAACGCCTCGTTGTAGGTCTTGGCGTAGTGAAACTCAATGGACTTTGTGTTGTGGTCAATATCAAAATCTCCGCCGAGAAACAACTCCAACTGCTCCAAATACTCCGTCAGTGTCCAGTGGGGCAGAGCATCGGCAATATTCGTTGTCTCCCATGCCGACGGCAGCACATTGCAGCAAAGCAGATGCCTGTGCTTGGTTTTTGCCCACTCCGATAGGTCATATTGATAGCCTACACAGTCCAAAATCTTTTTAGTGAGAGGCAAAAGGAAATACAGCGGCGACGGCGTTTTGGTTTGCAGTTTGCCAGTTTTCGTGTCGACAGCGTTTTGCAGGAGACCTGAACTTTCGTTAACCCACGGCAAACAAACGAAATCCACCTTGTCCACCGACATGTAGTGGAGCCAGTCGTGCACGGTGTTCATCGGCATCATAATATCGGGCTTTGTCAACTGCAATTCGTTGATATAAATATCGTCGAAGGTAGTGGCAAAGTTCTGCGCCGACCTGCCCTCAAGAAATTGGCATTTAACCGTGTCCTCGCTTGCCGAGACCACCGTCAGCGTGCCGTATCGGGAGAATGTCGGCCCACACGTCAGTTCTGCATTCAGGCGGATAAGACCGCGGTCTATGTCGTGGCGGTTCAGATAGCCGAAAATTTCGATGTTCTGCTGGCATCCCTTCAGAGGAAACTCGATGCTCAGCGTATAACTGTCGCTCTTGGTAAATGCGCGGTTCTCGACCACATATTGCACATTGCTGCCCGATTTGACGATTGCGGGCTTGCCTTCAATCCTTACTTCCATTGGCTTTTCGGGGTTTTGTTTCTTATCAATTTTGCATATTCATCCTGCGCCTGTTGGATGCCAGCGTCGCCAGTGACAGTGTTCACCGTGACAAACGGCTCATTCAAGCGTCGGATCAGGCGAGCGATTGCGGCAACGAGAGAAGCGTTGACCATAGCCGACTGCTTAGTGGCACTGTCGGAGGCGGTGACGTTCTGCGTGACTATTGTCGGCGATATGCGCTGCACGTCCGCCATCCTCAGCGAGCCGATGGTGTTGGTGCGCTGTGCATATTCGAGCGCGTCGATGAGAGGGCGAGCCTGTGGGGATTTCACCAGTTCTTGCGATGCCACCCATTCCCCGGCGTGGACTATACCTGCGGGTTCATACTTGCCGCCCGGACGAGTAAAACCACCTTCAGCATAGCCCGACGCATCGGCAGCCTTCTGTTGTTTCTTCAATAGGGCAATCTGGATTGCGCCTTGCGCCGCGGCGATGGAGGTAAACAACGGTATCATCCACAATGCCGCAGGATAGCCCGCTTCAAGACCAGCGCCAACGGCAAAGAGGGCGTTCTTTGCGGTCTGGGCAACTGCTTCGATAACCTTCATCCTGAACGCCTTTTTTGAAGCCTTGTTTTTCGACTTGGCAAGTTCTTCGTCTCGTTGCTTTTCCAGTTGCTTGGTCTTGTAACTATTGCCCTCGGCAAGTTCTATTTCACGAGAGTAGCGACTTTCGATGGCTGCTTGCTCTATCTGGGCATTCGCTGAGATAAACTCTGTCGCAGAACTCATCATACTACTCAGAGCGCTTGTCCCCGTTGACACCACATTTGCGAGAGCCTCTGCGCCGGCGCTCGCTTTGGCAATAACGCCGTCGAGACCTTCTCCCCATTCCTCTGTGTCCGACTTGCACACTGACATGAACGAACTCCAAGTGCTTTGCAGGTTAAGCAACTGCCCGATGGTAGAATCTCCGAGCATCGACGTCAGTCCTTCCTTGGCGGCGAGGCGTTTTGCCTCTGCATATTCCTCCTCGGTGATAATCCCGTCCTTCAACTCCTGATTGAGTTTTTTCACGGTTTCGGCATATTTGGTGGTATTGGGCGTTGCCGACTGCATTGCCTTGTCGATGGACTGGAGCGCCTCCGATGCCTGCGTGCGCATTTTGTCGTAGATTGCGTCTGCCTCCTCGCCCGACAGTTCCCCAGAGGACACGAGGCTATCGAGGACAGAACGCCCGACAGAGAGTTGCCCTGCCTTTTCTTTGCCGGACGACAATTCTTTCTCTATTGAGTTGCGCATTTCGACAAACTTCCGTTGCTTGTCCAACTTGTCGTTGAGTAACTTGTCCTCAATCTGTCGCTCCACGTCGGCGCGCTCCTTCGAGCCCTCGGCGTAAATGTTTTTGAGTTTGTTGAGATATTCTTGCTCTGCATTGAACAACGCCTGCTTATAAGCCTGCTCCGAGAGTAGCCCATCGGCATATTGTCCCTTCAACTCCTGCTGTTTGGTGGCGTATGCCTGTTTCTCCGCTTCGACGGCAGCCTTCACGCGGTCGGCTTCCGCTTTCTCTGCTTCTTCAGCACGTTCTTGCTCCTCTTTGCGCTCTTGGTTTATCTGAGTGGTGAGCAAGTCGAGCCGCTCCTTGGTCGACAAATCCTGTCGGGCAAGTTTCTTTTCGAGCAGTTCTTTGTCGATAGCGTCGAGGCGGTCGCAATATTGCTGGTAGTCTTTAAGCCCGATGCTGTATTCAGAGGCATTCTTCAGCCGTTCTTCCTCTGCCCACGAGTTTTCGCTGGCAAACTTGTCGCCAGACGTAGCACCGCCCCCCTTCGACGACGTGGACGATGAAGAAGATGCTGCCGGGGTGGTAGGCTGAGCAACAAGATTATCGCCCTGCTGCACGTCGGCAATATTAGCACCGTATTTCTTAGCGAGGGTGTCGTTCGCCTTGTTCAGTTCGCGAAGTTGGCGCTTAGTCTGGTGGATGGTCTTGTTGATTCCCGACCAGTCCTTATATGCGGCGCTCTTATCCTCCGCGGCTTTGCCCATCGCGTCGTATTTCTCCATATAGGTGTCATAAGAATCGTTATTCTTATAGCTGTCCCGATATGCTTTAACCGACGTATCAAACCTACCCTTGGCGGAGAGATATGTTTTGCTCTTTTTGTCGTAGTCTTTCTGTTGCTCGTCCAGCGTGGTTTCCAACTCAATAATCTTGCTGTAGTTTTCCTCTATTTTGGCAGATGCCGCCTTGGCTTTCGCCGCTTGGAGGATAGAGCGGGTAAGTGCATCGTAACTGCCTTTCGCCTTGCCGAGCATTATGTCTTCTTGGCTCATATTGCCGAAATAGGCAGGGTACATCGCCTGCAACTGTTTAACCGATTCAATGCGTTCCTGCTTGGAGCGGTTCTCATCGGTGGCAGCCTTGTAGAGCATATTCAGCCGGGTTATCTCATTTTTGGCGTAGTCAGCCGACGCAGTATTGATGTCGGTGAGGCTCTTTATATATTCTTGATGCTTGCGGCGGGCTTCCTCTGCTGCTGCCGCTTCGTCGCGCACCTTCTCGATGAATGCAATGATTGCAGTCACGGCGATAGCAATAACACTCGCAATCAGGCCGAACACGTTTTTGCGCATCGTGGCATTCAAGCCCTCGACGGCAACTTTCGCAGCCTGAACGCCGCCAGTAAACAGGGTAACGACCACCTTGCAGGCGGTAACAGCCAGCGCCCACGCAGAATGCAGGGCTCTGGAGGTTGCCATTGCTGCGGATTGGATAGCGGTCTTTATTGCCGCGGCGTTGGCAGCAACGGTGTAGGCAACGACGGCAGCCGTCAGCCCGATAATTGCGGTCTTGTTTGACGCGGCAAAATCAATGGCAGAGATTAAGCCCTTCACGAATTTCTGCATGCCAGAGAATGCGGTGAGCGTCATCGGCGCGAGTTTCTCGCCGAACGTCACCGCTAATTCATTCAGCCCCTTCTTTGCCTTGTCGAGTTCGGCTTGCACCGTAGAGTTCTGAGTGTTGAACTCCTCCGTGACGCTTTTTGCATCATCGAAGGCAGTTTTTGCATCGCCGAGTTGCGTTTTCACGTCGCCGATTTTGTTGGCGAGGGTGACGAAGGTCGTTGTTACGCCCGACCCCGACACACTCAGGTCGGCAAGAGTTTTCGACACTCCGTTGCTGTCGAGTTTGGAGAGTTGTTCGATGAACATCATCAGCCCTTCCGTCGAGGAGCGTTTGAGCGCGGCGGTGAACTCATCCACATTCATCCCGGCAGTCTTGGCGAACTTGGCAGGGTCGGCGAGCATCTTGTTAAGCACCGTCTGCATAGCGGTGGCAGACTTTTCGACGCTGACGCGGTTTGCATCGAGGATTGAGCCGAACGCCAGCATCTCGTCCATGGTCATGCCGGTAGAGTTTGCCATTGCGCCCATACGGCTAGCGAAGTCCACCAGATTAGGCGCAGACGCTGCGCAGTTTTGAGAGAGGGTGTTGATGGCTGAGCCGACGGAGAGCATCGCTTGTTCCGTCCCCATGGAAGCCTCAAGCCCGAAGATGCCCGCCAACTGGGAAATGATTTGCGGAGCATCCGCGCCGAGTTCGTCCATTGCAACGGCAATCTGGTCGCCGGCACGGACGAAGCCCAACACGTCGTCCACCGAGTTTTTACCCAGACGACCCGCCGCCGCGGCGAGTTCGTTCAGTTGTTCACGAGAGGTGCGTGTGTCCATTTGCTTGAACGCCTCGTTGAGCTGCTTCACCTCGTCGGCGCTCATGCCAGTAAATTTTACGGTGTTAGCCATCGAGGAATCCATATCGGCATAAGACTGAATCGCCGATTGCATCCCGGATATGCCTTTCGTAATTGCTGAAAGGGCGGAAGTGATGGAATAATACCAGTTTTGATAAAACGACGCAATCTTTTTCCATCCTGATTCCTGAGAGCCGAGAGCCTTATTCACTTCGCTCAACGCCTCCTTCACTTTCCGAATGTCAGCGACTTTCTTTGCCCATTCCTCTGTGCCGCGCTTACAGTACTCCAAACTTTTTGTCAAGGTTTTCAGAGTCTGTTTAAGTTCGCGAGGGGAGGCCTTGTCCAACCGCTGCATCACAGAGGCGGCAATCGCCGCGCTTGACCGCAATAGTCGTAGCTCCTTGTTAACACTGTTCAGAGCCTTTGAGTTGTTCTTTATGGCTTGTTTGTCGCCGGCGCTGAGCGCCTTTTCCAAAGCCTCATTAAATTTTTTAGCATCGGCGGTCAGTTTATTAAGTCTTTGTTCTGCTGCCTGCGAGTTGATTTCAACATCGACAGTAGCCCGGTCTGAGATTGTGGACATATTTTTGATGTTTTTCTACAAAAATACAGGCAGGGCAGACTTGCACGAAAGACACAAACGGCAAACGGTTACTGCTTAATGTACGGTGCAGTCTTCTCCGTAAGGAGAATCAACGCATCAGTCATTGACCTCTTGGAGTGGTAAGAAGTCCAGCCTTCGACATACTCGCGCCCGAACCCAGGGAACTGTTGCAACTCAATGCAAAATGAGCCATAGTTGCCTCCGGGCTGATACCAAGCCTGTATTCGGCTGATGCGATGAGCCGTTATACTGTCAGGTAGTTTTTGGGGGGTGTCTATACCAGAAAAAAATTCCGTCTTGGTTTTGATGGAATAGAATAGGATTTCATCATCGCCGACCTTGCACACGACGTTTTCTTTCGATGTCATATATAGGAATATGTCATCATCAACCACTTTCTTAACATCCCCCAAATAGATAAAACCCTCTTTCCCCGCACGGTCGCGTGCCGCTTGTTTGCGCTTCTCTGATAATTCCTCATATTTGATGTCCACCAATCTGAATTTTGTCAGCTTTTTTCTGAGCCCAGCGAACGCCATTATGATTAATCCAAAAGGAAATATCCAAGGGTTTGTGTAAAACCAATGTATCATACTATAAGATTTAATGATTACGCTCCAAATTTACACATAATTTCGTAAATGTAAGACATTACGGAAGAAAAAGAGGAGACACGACGCAACGCAGATTAGACCAAAGTCAGTTGTTTAAGCAATTTCCCGTGCGTCTTGTAGGAAATTACCTTGTCGTGGATTAAAGCCCCAGTCAATACTGCCGAGTTAACATGATACTTGACCGAAGAGCGGAGAATATCACCATAACCGAAATTGCCTGCTTTTACGAAGTCTTCAAGAACTGCTGACGGCAACAACATTTGTCGGGCAAAATTATCGGCTTCGCGCTCTTTTTCGGTCAGTTCATTCCCAACCCCTTCAAGAAATACGTCCTTTTTCCCATGTTTTAGAATATGGGCAATCTCATGAAAGAGACTAAAGCAAACAACATCATAACGTTTATATCTATCGGTTAACATTATACAAGGCGTGTCTTGTATCCATCTGGCGCATCCCGATACAGGCGCTTTCGGCAGGTGTTTGAGATAGATTACCTTTATTCCACAATGCGAGCACACCTTCTTGATTTGTTCGGAGAAATCAGATGGCTGATTGTAGACAATTTCTTGTATTGTCGGGAGCATCGCTTTGAGCAATGTAGGAGAATATTCGCCGCTAACTTTGGCTTCCGACGCGAGGACTTCCCCATACCGAAGCCATGCAGAAATCGCGTATGGGTTATTGCTACCTTTGAGGGAAATTCTAAAACTTACCTTTAATTTGCTTTTGCAATACAATGCTTCCCACGCCTCTGCGGAATCCACACGGAAGAAGCTCAGAAGATTTGAAACTTGCGTGATTGCGTCATTCGCAGGCTCTATCCAACCGAGCGCGCACATTTCCTTATATGGGAATTGTTTCGCCCATTCAATCAACGATTCTTGTTTTGCTCTCTCTCTTTGGCGGGCTAAATATTCATCATAGTTGTGCTGCTTGTTCATCCAATAACGTGCCGGCATTCGAGTTACTATTTCAAATGCGATTGCCATATCATTGGTTATAGAACTTTTCCCAGAAAGGACTGCGTGGATAGTTTTTTCTGGCTTGTTTGTCCTAATGGCAAATTCCTTTACGCTCATGCCTTCCTCGGACAAGTATTCTGCCAAAGATTCACCAGGGTGGTCATAGACCGCCAATTTGTTGGGGTCAAAATAATTTCTATTTGCCATGATAATTAACTATTTCAATTATTTCTACTTCTGTGATGTTCTCCCAATCGTATTCATCAGCTCCATCAAGCGCTCTAAATATTAGCCGATATGGCTGCTCGACAGAGCACCCGATTTGCCCTTTTCTGTCGCCTGTCAAGTTGTGGAACTTGCCATTTGCAAAACGCAAATCTTCAAGAACTTCGGCGGCAATCAAATCTTGGATGCGATGGTTGAACAGCTTATAACCCAAGCCTCCAAGTTTCTTGCGTCCGTACTTCTCATCAGAAGCGCACCTCTCAAGCTCTTTCGTTTTGAATACTAATTTCATATATTTACGATGATACCGCAAAGATAAAAACCATTTTGAATAACATCAAGTGTTATTCAAAAAATATTTTAATCTTTTCCGTGGTTTTTCCGCGGTTCAAAAAGTCAAATATTTGCATTACAGATGGTTCCGCCTCTAAAATTGAATATTATTTCCGCGTTTCACACAACTCATCCCCCGGCTGCCCTGTGACGCTCCCCGTTTCCCGGCTTCCCTGGAGCGGTATATGCCTGAGTTTGTGCAAAAAAAACGACGACCGACTCTCACGAGCCAGCCGCCAGTATCACATTTAAATGATGGATAAAAAAAGGGGTTATTTTCTTCTTCTCCACAGACACAGACCGATGATGATGATGGCACAGAGTGCTGCGCCGATGGCGATGCTGCCGACGGTGTTGGTCGCCTTCTGCCACTTGCTTTGCTTGGCCTCGACGGGATAGGGCACGGCGATGGTATCGACGTGGCTGCGGTAGATGGTGTCGTGGGTGGTGTGATACCTCTCACGCCAGCGCCAGCGGTCGACGATGACGGTGTCGCCGCGACGGTCGACGGTGATGCTGTCGCGCACGAGGATGCTGTCTGTGCGTAGGCGGTTAATCACGAGGGTGTCGGTGCGGATGCTCTCCACGGGGATATACTGCACCGTCTTGCAGCCATAGAGGGCGATGGTTGCCACGATGACTACCAATGCGGATAAGATGGTTTGCTTGTTCATTTCGTTGTCGTGTTGTGACAAAAAGGGCGATGGCTTCTCTCTTGAAACCACCGCCCGAAATGCAAAATGAAATATAGCGGAACTTAAAGTACCGCCTTATGCAGTTCCATAGACAATCGCTTAACAGCCTTGTCTATTTTGGCATATTGCTTCTTGCTCGCTTTCGCCGAGCCTGATGAATACCGGCGCATCAGCGTTTCGTTAACACCAGCCATTTTTGCGAATGCGGAAACATTAAGACAATCAAAGTAATTAAAGAAGGACTGCAAGTCAAACTGATAATTAAATGTCAGTTCGGGCGTTTCCAATCCTTTGGATTTCCGGTATTCCTTGGTTTCCTCATAGCCTACAAGCAAGTCTTCCTTTGCCTCCTGTGCCGTTTCGCCATAGCCCTGAAGACCGAAAGGGAGTTTGTTCTCTTCGTCTTCAACATAACAAGAGAAATAGCCCTCGTTGTTGCGTTCCATTTTAACTGTAACTTCCATTTCTTTTCCTACATTACGTTAATTATTCCAATAGTTTTCTGCGGATGCTTATCTCCGTTCCTTTGGGGATTTCCATTGTCGGATGTCTGCCGACAAGTGACGTTCTGCCAGTTTTCGGGTTTACCCACAAGTCGTGTTTTGCGCCATTGCGCTCGATATAACAACCCGCCTTTGTCAAAAGACGATACATTTCGCTATATTTCATCGTATCATTTGCTTTTTCTACACTGCAAATGTAGCGATAACGTTACAAATATCCAAACATTTTGCCGATTATTTTCAATCTTTTCTGCGGTGGTTCAAGATGTCAAGGAGCGCATCCCGATTGTCGGGTTATTTATTTCTTCGTGAGGTGCTTCACCTGCTGGCGGTTCTTGCCGTCGGCGCGGTAACTGACGTGTATCCACTGCCCGCCGTTCTCCCATAGCAACTGGTCAAAGACGCAATATTGCTCAAGGTAGACAAACAGTCGGCGGTTCTCCTCACGCGAGCCTTGGCAGAGGTCTGCCGCCTGTCCCGTAAGGTGCTGACTGTTGGCAACTCCACCTACTGCCTTGTTGAGCCGCGGGCAACGGTAGCCACTGGTCACACGGATAGGTTTGCCGTAAATCTCACGCAGCGGGTCGAGGGTGTTGTCGACGAGTGCCGTGAGGTTCTTCACCACCTCCGCCGTGGGGGTGTTGTCTATCTTCAGCCGTGTTGCCGTGGCTGACTTGGTTAATTCCTCAATAGTAAAATATTTCATCGTCTATTCTTCTTTGCTTTTCTTCTTGGTGATTGCTCCTTTGAGGTCGGCGGCGAGTTCTCGACGCTTGTAGCCCACAATGGCGAGGGCAATCTTTAGCACATTGACCTTGATGCCCTTGATGTCGCCCCAGTTGGAGATGATGCTATCGAGTTCGCACAGGCACGCCACTGACATAAGCACCACGGCAATGGTAACAGCCGAGTAGCCGAGGGGCTCGCCAATGGCTTTGCCCACCACTGCGCCGAGGATAACCACGCACAGATAATCGGCGAACTTCATCATCGTGCGGCGTATGGCTCGCGAGAAGCGAATATCGATGCCGTTGGTGAGGCTCTTGTGAATGCCCAGCCAGAAGTCGGCGGCGATGAGCACCACCGCCAACATCATCAGCCACCGCATATCCCACAGGAGCGTGCCAATCTCGCCGAGAAACACCGACATCGATGCAGTGCCTATCCGCACACTATTGTTTACCGCTGTCCCCGTTGTCATTGATGCGCTGCTCTTCGGCGAGCAATGCCTTAGCCTCAGCCTTGCACTGCTCGCAGTAGTCATAGTATGCCTGATATTCCTCTGTCTTAGTCTGTTGCTGACGGAGGATGGAGAGTTCTTCACTGAGAGAATACTTGTTGCGGATAAGGGTGTTGACCTTCTCCTCATATTCTTCCTGAGTGTAGGTGGCTGCTTCCTGAGGCAGGGCTTCCACCACCTCATAACCTACAAGGTCGGAGGTTTTGAGGCAGTAGAGCACTGTTGACCTGTCCTCACCACACTTAAACTCATATCCTTCACTGGTAGAGAGGCGGAACATATTGTCCTGCTCCTCTACATTCACATTATCCTGTTTAGAAAGTTCTTCTGCTGTCATAGTAATTATCCTTGTGTTATTGTATATCCTCTTGCAGTCATCGCAGCGATGAAGCCGTCAGGGATGTTGTGCTTAGAGTTGAACTTGATGGTGAATGTAGGCAGACCGTTGGTTGCTCTGTCGTACATTGTAAGCATCGAATTGTAGGTATTGTCGGTGAGGACGTAACTTTTTGATGCACCACAACTTGACAAATCAAGGGTTAAGCCTTCTTTCTTTGCCTTGCCAAACCCTTCGCCAAAGGTTATATCGGTGAGGGATGGACACCCTGAGATTAATGATACAAATGTAGAGCAGTCACTCACATCCCACGTTGAGAAGTCGAGAGATGCGAGTTTTTTACAATTAGCGAACATTGATTGACAATTACCGACATGAGCCGTATTCCACCCATGGGTGTTGACTGCTTCAAGGTTGTTGCAATTAAGGAAAGTGGCATAAAACCAGTTACAGTTTCCCAAATCCCATCCGCCAGTATCACCGACAGACACAAGGTTGGTGCAATCCTCGAAGAGACAATTTATTGACCTTGTGTTTGGCATCTTCCACGTGCTTGTATCTACTGATATGAGTGAAGTATTAAAAGCAAAGATTGATTCATTATAAGAGGAAAATTCGCTTGTGTCGAACATACTCACATCTATAGTAGTGAATAGCATAGGGTATGTGCGTTTAGTGGTCTCATCAGTTGGAGTATAGGACAGACTGGTTTTGAACGACTTAATCTTTGCCACCCCATTATAGTGAATATCGAAGCGAGTGATGCACTTAGGGTTAGGAGTATTGTCAGCGAGGGCGAAAGATTGGAAGTCCTTGATGACGACATTTTTGTGAGCAGGGAGTTCCACCCTGACACCATCGACCATCACGGCAGTATCCTTCACAGCGAGGAGGTTAGCCCACATCGTCGGGGTTTTCTCTTCGAGGGTGGTAATCCTCTCCCCCTGGCTGGTGATATTGGTGGTGTTGGCTGAGATGTTGGCTTCCGCATCTGTAATCCTATCCTCGTGCTTCTCGATAGTTTCTTCTGCGGCTTGGATGCGTCCTGAATACTGCGTATCCACCGCTTCGAGGGCGGCAATGGCTTTGCCGTGGTCGCTAATCTGATTAGGCAATGTGGTGTCGAGTTTGGTGCGGTCGGCAGCGGTCATCAGTCCCGCCGTGGTTGCTGTTGCGGCAGGGAGCATTACTGAGTAGGCGGTTGATACACCCTCGCGGTTGAATGAACGCGCTTTGAGGCAGAGAGTGTTCGCTCCGCTCGTCGCTTCGTCGTAGTAGATGGTTGTGAGTACGGCGTTGCCCGACACTGCATCATACCAGCCCTTCAGCGTGTCAGCATTCGCCTTGTCGGTTGCCGACATCAGCCCTGCCAATGTCTGCTCCGCCTGAGGGAGTATCACTTCGACAGTCTCCTGCGCTCCCGATTCAGAGTTGAGCACCACGAAACGGAGAGTAATGTTGCCCTCGGCGCGGATAACATCCACGTCGAGGACTGAGCGAGTAGAGGCAAGCACGTCAGCGATGTTACTGAATATCGTCGCCACTGTTGGAGGCGTAACTGCGCCAGCCACAGTTTCGGCCGACAACGCCTCAATTTTCTTTTTGATTGTTTCTATATCCATATCACCAAGTATTTATTTGTTACGAAGTTGTCTGCTTAGTTTTCCAGCGTCGAGGGCGTCGCAGATAATGCCGCGGAACTCGTCGCCGATTGACCGCGCCCAAAACTCTTTCAGGTTCATAATCGACGCATAGTATTTCTTAGAAAACCATTGTTTGCGCTTGCGCTTCTTCTCCCTGCCAATGTCGCCCGGATTGCCAACATAGACCTCCTTCCCCACGCCAGCATCGACATACACGCCATAGGCGAGGAAGTTCTGCGACAGCACCACCTCCGACACCTTGCCGTCCATCCGTGGCGTTGATGCTGCCAGCGAGTTAAGCAAAGCCCCCGTGCGGTAAACGCCGAGAAGGAGCAACCGTTCCCTCCAGATGTCGAGCATCGTAGAGTTGAACGCCATCACATATCGGCGGCGTTCCTCTATTGCAGTGGTTTGGTTAGTCCCATTCATCGTCGTTGTAGCAAAGGTTAGTCATACTGTCAATAGCCACCTGAAAACTGGCACAGGCGCAGCCAGAGGCAAAATATGCAGAGATTTCCGAAAATTGGATTTTCGGGTCGACATACAGGAAATGCTCCTCGATCGCCGTTTTCTCACGGATGAGCGCCGACATCATCTGCCGAAACAACTCGTGCATCACGTCGAGGCATCGCTGACGTGCTGCCATGTCGTCGACGGCGTGGCGCATGGCGAGGAACACCGTTTTTACCCGTCGGGTACGTGGCGACGGCGACAACTGCGAATAGCCAGTGCCGAGTTCGTCGACACAGACAAAAGCCTGCGTTTGCTGCATCGCAGCAAGCGCCTCCTCGAAGCCGTCGAGCCCCGACACGCGGCAGAAGCGGAAGCCGTGCTCCTGCGCCAGTCGGTTGCGCCGCGTCAACTCGCGGAAGTAGTCCGACGCATTCCAGTCGTAGTCCTGTTTATTTGCCATATTTCCGTTTGTATTCGTTGTATTCTTTCGCTTGCGCGTCAAGTTCGGTAAGGGCACGCCATACGTCGAGGTTGAGCACCTCCTGTTCCTTCGTTACGTCACCCTTGGTTAGGGCGCGGATCTGCGCATTCATTGCGTCCGTCACCTGTTGCCCGACCGATACGCCGCCAGCGAGTAAGTTGTCAGAGGAAACCGTCCCTGCCGGCTGGAGGAAGTGAGGAAAGCGCGCCGAGAACAGAGCCTTTATTTCGGTAAACCAGTAGAACACCGAAATCTTCTGCGAGCGATTAAGGACGATTTTATCAGTATTGTAAAGTATCTTGGCCATCTCGACGAGCAGCGATTCATCTTGCCCGTGGAGATAGCCTTGATACATATTGTCGAGGGCGATGTATTCCTTGAACGTTACGCCATTGAGTGCAGCGTCCACAGCATCGTGTTTGCGGATACTACGGATGCGAACTGGATAATCGGGGAGACCGTCCAGCCAGTCGAGAGCACGCAGACAGTCGGCAATCACCATGGGCTCGACAACAAGACGTTGTGAGCCGAGAGCAATTACATATCCGTTAGGCTGATGACGCAGCACCCGAATGCCAGAGAATTTGAAGAAGCAATAAGTCTTGATTTGCGACAGGCTGAGGTTCTCCGACAACAACCCATACACATAGTAGAGTTGCTGGTCGTCGAGAGCCTGCCACGAAGCAGGGACTGTTGCTTTTATTGTGTTAGAGGAAATATCCATGATTCTTTTTGTTGTTGGAGAATGGTTCGTGACTGTAGACTTTGGAAATTGTTGTGGCGTGCCATAGGGGATAATCGTCCGGGTTGTTGCGGATAAGGTCGACCGTTGGCACGAGCGCACCGAGACGAGGCGCGCCAGCCTTCAACGATTGCGTGATTGCGTTGATTGCGTCGTTCACGATGCGCAAATCATCTGTCGGCACGTTACCCGACCACCACTCATCGTGCAGCGCCTGAAAGTACTCCGACCCGAGGAACTCGTCAGCGATAGCATCTTCTATCGCCGCCATTTCTGCGCGGCGCTCCGCATAGGTTGAGATTGGCAGAGTGTTCGGTACATAGGTCGCCAGTTCAGCCGGGGAGAGCAGAAGTTTTGCCCATCTCATTTGCTGAGCAGAGCGCTGCCACTCTTTCTCACCGCGTAGCCTGTCGAGCAAGTCGGCAGCAAGCCGTTCCCATAGCGAGGACAACGACGAAATAAGCCTGTCGACGCGCTCCTTCGACGCGGGGGCGATGTTGGCATTGCTCACCACTCCGAAACCGTTAGGCGTAAGGATAAGGTCGAGCATTGGCACAGCGTCCGCCATTGCTTTGCAAGCAACAACCCTCGCCGCCGTCAGGTATAGGCGGTTGCTCTCGTCAGCCTCCGACAGCACGTCCATCATCTTCTCGCCGACAATCTCATCTTCCAGCCACTCCTCTGCCGAGGCGAGAGCCGGGTAAACCTTGTCAAACAGGTTTGTCTCGCCCGCCACCTCTCGCAGAACGTTGGGTACATAGCGGCGCAACATTTCGTTAGTCTTGATGATCTTCATTGCTGTTCGGGTTAAGGGTTACGGTTTTTGCATCTTTTTTCTCGTCGAGCGTCGTTAACTGGATGAACGGCACGTCGACCGTGCAGCCAGTCCAGCCGTTGAACTTTATGATGATGTTGTAGAGCGCAAATAAAAGGTCGTGGTAAGGTTTCTGCAACGCCTGCGCAATGGTGTAGAGTTCGCGCTTGTCGCTGCCTGAGTTGTTGGAGTTCGACTTGCCCGGGACAGATCCCACGAGGTTGGAGTGGACACGCATAGTGAAGCAAACCATATTAACCGCCTCGATGATCTCATCCGACCAGTCGCCACCTTCCTTTTCGGTCGTTATCTTGGTAATCTTCACGTCGGAATATTCCTGACCCTTCACGTCGCGGTAAAATGTAGAGAACAACGCCTTGCCGCTATTCTCCGCCCCGGTGAGGAAATCAAGTATTTCCTGCTTGCCCTTTTTGATGCGGTCAAGTTGGCGCACGGGGTCGGTTATCCGTTCAGCCTTGAAAATATTCACCCAATACTCTTTCGAGATTTCAATCAAGTATTTAAGCGGCGCAGAGTTCTTCAGTTTCGCCTCCTTTGCGATAGCAATCAGTTGCTTTATGTCGAACCACTTGCCGCGGAATAACGATGCGTAATAGGGGATAGGGTAGTAAGTGTGGTCTGCCCCCGGTATCTCTGTGAGCACGGCAAATTTTCTCGTTCTGTCGCCCTTCTCCAGCCGAGCGTTAAGGTCGTGCCATGGGCACGCAGGGTCGAGGAGTGGCAGCACCTCGATTTCGTCCGCTCCGGGGTATTCGCGCCAGTTAGCGTAATACACATATTGACGTTTGCCCGGCACTCGCGGAGAGAACCGACAATAACAAGCCTCTTTGCGTAGCACGTTGGTTATCGCCTTGCCGTCCTTAGAAAGGATGATTACTGACACCGTGAAAGCAAAATGCTTGAAATCCTGGCACACGCCGAGGAAGTATGCAGGGATATTGTTGCAAATCTGGAAGTCGGCAACCTCGGCAGCCACGTCGGGAGAGCACGTCGACGTGTCGAAGTGAAGCCCTGCACCATAGCAGATTTCTGCGTTGAACATCTGGCACGTTGACAACGTTTCGTCGCCCTCTATAAGGTCGAGGATATTGAATGGCATCTGGTTGTCTGCACCCCACGGCATATAACTGTGGTTATCGTCGATGCGCGTAGGTATCATGTCGGAATCCTCGCGGAACACAGTCTTGCCGGCAGGCGTGTAAAACAACGCCGACTTGCCCTCCACGAGCCCGACCGATGGGGTCATTGAAACATAATTAGGATAATCGCTCATAGATATATTTCGTTATCGTTGATTTGGAAAATACACACATCTCGCACCTTGCGGATTTCGCGGCTGTCGAGCAGTTTGATGTTGCGCGTACCGCTGCGAGCATCGAAGCGTAGGGAGATAGCATTGTGCAGCGTCTGGATTTCTCCTTTCGCCGTCCAGATGCGGAGGTCTACCGGTTGCCCCTTGGCGAGCATCTTGCGCATTGTTGATATGTGGATTGCCGTTGTCATTATGAATACTGATAGGAGAATGGGTCGGAGAATATGCCGTCGGACACAGCAGTGTCGGTTTCGTCGAGCACATACTGCGAAGCGTAGCGCCATGCAAGCGTTACGGACTTGAGCGAGGCGCTGTCCGTGTCGTAGGAATAGTCGGTGCTCGTAATCAGCACAGCACGCCCCGATGGGGCAACAACGCTCCTCGACGTAACGAGTGCTTCGATTCGTGCCGCCTCCGCCTGCGTCATAGGGGCGGAGGTTATTTCGTAGGTGCGATAGCCTGTAATGTCATACTGAACCGTTACGCCAGACACCACCGCCTCGCTACGGGTAAGGTCGAGCGCCTTTTTGACCGTTCCGGCAATGGTGATTGTTTCCTGCACGTTGAAAATGTTCTGATACTTGAACGTCACGCTATTTTCGGGAGTAGGGACAACAAAGACCGTCATGCTGCGCGAGCCGTGGTTGATGGTGAACGACCGTACCTCTACAATCGGGTTGATATGAGTTGTTGCCGACTGCTCGATGATATACGCTGGGGAGATACCTGTAATATCAAGCACTTGCAGTCCAGAAGAGAAGGGGATAACAATCTTCTCTGTTAGGGTGCATTGCATTGTGTTCCCGTTAGCATCCTTGCCGACCGCGATTATCTTATATTTGTTCTCGGTCGAGGCGCAGAGCGACGTGAGAGAGATAGACCCATCGGAGGGAATGGTAAGTCGTTCCGCCGATGTGAGATAGCGGTTTGCAGCCCACAGGTCAACCGTGCACGGCATCAGCCGGTCGCAATAGCAAACCGTGAACGTTTTTTGGTCGGTCTCGCTGTCGACGGTAGCCTTTATTGTGTATTGCTGCAAGATTTGAGAGTGGGCACGCATATAGTCGGAAAGAACATTGCCCAGCCCACTAACCACGACAGAAGACCCGACGGCGAAGAAGCCATTTTCAAACACCAAGTCACCGGAGGCATCGTCGCCGCAATAGAGGGCAAACGAAACCTTCGAGGCACTGTCGGTGATCAGCGTCACCGTTGAGATGCCGGACGACCACACGTTGCCGCTTGGATATTTCGTGAACTGTATCATATCACGAAAATAGCCCAACGGAGCGAGGCGAAGAAAGACAGAAACGCCTACATCACGCCTGGAGCCATAGGTATGTCTGTCCCGTCGGATGGGTGAGTTTCGCAACCGATGTAGAGCGTGTCGAAAGCGTCCGTGCCGTCGGTGCGGTGTTCGAGCAAGTCTTCTTCTGATTCTTCTTTTTTCTCACCGCTTTTATCCTTCCTAAAGCCGTCGCGCCCACGCATCACGCCAGCGGTCTGCATTGCGAGGATTAGGTCATCGTTGTTCTGTCGGTTGAAATATGGGATAAGCCTATTTCGTCCAGCAAAACCTTGATTGATGAGCAGATATTTTTCGTCGTGGCGCATCGGGTTGCCTAAATACACAGGCTGCACGTTCCAACCGTGAGCCTCGAAGCATTCGCGGATAACGTAGAGGAAGTCGCGGTCGTTGACGGCATAGTTAGAGCCGAGAGCGGTAGTGTCGTAGTAGAAAATCACCGTCTTGTTGCGCTGATGTAGGTAGTAGTTGCAGAAATCATCGATGAGTTCAGGGATTTTACGCTCAAACTTGACGTAGAACGATTTCAACACGTTCAACCTGCGCCCGACAGGCTGCCCCGCTACAATCCAGTTGATGTTTGCGTTGTAGTCCATGCCGATGCAGATAGGCTTGAACGTGTCCAAATCCTTGTCGGCGCGGCTGTCCATGGCGTTGTCGGTAAAGTCGAAGCCGAGGCTGTCGAGATACTCAAAATTGCTCGCGTTGTACTTGTGACCCTCGCGCATCGAGGAATAGAATCCGTCCTTGGCAATGCCGAGGCGCTGGCAGAGGATAGAGGTCTGAAACGTCTTGGGAGTGAGGTCTCGCTTCATCTGCTTGATGTAGTTCTCGCCGAGCAACTGGAGGTTCTCGATGGAGGAATATTCTTTGTAGTAGACCGCCACCGAGCGCATTTGATTGAGTTGTCGGTCGAGTTTGCGCAGATAGCCTTTAAGGTACTTAGGTACAGTTGCACCGTCGCTTTTCATCTGGCGGATGCGCTGCTTCGTGTGCCATATCTCGTAAACCGTTGCTTTGATTGTCTCTATCAAGTCCTCGTCCATTAAGTCCTTGTAATGCAGAAACCACGACCCTTTTTTGGTCTGTGGCATATCCGAGAGTATCATTACGGCGTGGTTGAAGGAATGCCGCCCGAAATAACTCTTAATGCCACCATTGGCAGGGAGCGTTTCCTCCTTTAGTTTCTTGTAGTCAATGAATTTTGCCTCGTCAACGAGCAGCCACGACAGAGTAAGAGAGTTTGACGAGCCGGGGCGGTCTTGAGAGATAAGCACGGCGATAGCACCGTTGTAGAATGATATAACGTGTTCGTAGTCGGCAGGCTCGGTTATCGGCTTTGCAAAACCTTTAGGCGGCCGCTTGCCGATGACATAGTGCACATCTTTTTCATACCCCCATCGTTTCCACGCCGCCAGCAGCCCCGGTATGGTGTTAGTAAGCCCGTGCTTGAATGTAGGCACGACAATGCCACCAGTAGAGCCCGGCATCCTCTGCATGTTGCGGAGCACGAAAGGAGAGGCGATGCTGTCGGTTTTGCCCGTGCGTCGCCCTGCCACAATCACCGACGTATGAGCGCCGATGAGTTGGGTGAGCCTCTGAGGCTTGTTAAAGTAAACTTTCTTGGGGTTTTTCATCTTCTCCAAACAAATCATTTTCTTCGAGGTCTACGTCCTCAAAATCCACGTCCTCAATGTCGAGCGTCTCCTTCTTGTACTTGGCAATCATTGCATCAATCTTTTCCTGAAGGTTAGGGATAGGCTTAATGCCGAGCACGCTCGGATCGTCGGTGGCAGTAAACGGCTGCACGGCAACCAAATCGTAGGGCAGGCGCTGCTCGTCCTCAAGGTCGATGCGGTTGAACTTGGCATAACTCGACGCGGCGCGCTCCATGGTCTTGTAGTCGTTGTCCTCCTTGGCGCGGTTGTAGGTGTCGAGGATCATTTCATTGTAGCGCCAGCGGTGGAAATCTCGGTTGCCCGACGAGATTTGCGGCAATAGTTGGCGCACAATAGCCAAATCGGCGTATGCCGCCGACTTCTTGCACTGGAACTGAGCGCAACACCAGTCCACCAGTTGGCGATCTTTAGAAGAGGGGTCGGAGAGCAGCGCGTTGTACATGGAGCGCACACGTAGCACCTTGTCGACGACCACCGAGGGAAAGCGTTGCTCCAACTCCTTGCGGTCGGTGAACAAGTCCGATCGGCACACGTCGTAAACGTTGGGCATCGGCATGGCTATGCTTCGATTACTCCAGCATCCGTGAGTTTCTTAGTCAACGCCTCCGGGGCGTTGGCGATCTGGCTGTACAAGTCAAGCAGATATTTGCGCATCTGCTCCGTCGGGTTCTTCTTGTACTTGCCGAGGTTCAACTGCACCTGACGCACGAGTTTGCTATCATTGTCGGCGAGCGCAGTGGTTGAAGCCTCCGAGGTCGTTGCTGTTGCGTTATATTCGTCGTACGCCTTCCAGTTGGCAAGACGCTTTTTGTCGAGGGCAATCAACTCTTTCAGGAAGGAGTATTTGTCGTTGTCGACGCACGCCTGATTTGGGCCGCTGCACTGGCGCACCTGCATGTGGCATTCGCGCATCCGCTGGAGGATGGAGAGGTTGTCGACATATAGTTGCTGAATTTCGGCTGGCAGGCTGTCGTGGTCGATGCGTTTGCCCCGGCGCAGTTCGCTTTGCTTGGCGGTCGGCCCGATGCTCTGCATAATGGATTCCGACTGTTGCTCCATCTTTTCCACCTCTGCGTGCGTAACCTTTACGCTGCGCTGCTCCACATATTTGCGGAGTTGATATTCGATGTGGGAGGCATAATGCTCTGGTCGGCGGCTCATGTTGTTGTACATGATACGGTTGCGGTTACACTGGAGCATCAGAAGCGCGCCAGCGGAGTAGTCACGTTGTTCGGAAGGAGTGTCGAGCCACTCGTTTATTTTTTTAAGAAAGTCAGTAGTTTCCATAGTTATCAATCAATAAAAAATTAAAACGTCCAGCGGCGCAGAGACCGCTGGACGTATCTGTTGGGCTTATTCCTACGCCGTCACATCAGAACCATCACCCATGATGTCGCCGTCCTCGGTCTCTATCTTACCCGGATAGAATGGAGCAGGGCAAACATCGGTTGCCTCCACCGCGACAGTCGTCGAGGCCGTGCCAGTAGCACCCTGACCGGTGTCCTGTGCGATGGTGGTTTTCGTCGGCCACATCTCAGAGCCTACCACGCGGAACAATCCGTCCATGCCTGCCACGAGGAACACGCAGTCGCAGTTGTTCATGTAGAGCGCTGCTTCGGCAGCCGAAGCTCCTACGCCCTGATGCACGAGGCTCAATTTGTTGAGTTGTGTCTGACTTGGCACTTCGCCCTGTGCCTCGCTCGTGAGTTGCGATGACTTCACGTCGTGGTCAATGGCGAGCCATTTCTTTTCAGCGGCGAGAGTAAAGTCGCCTGTATAGGTCGCAGTGGTGTAGTTGCCAGCAGTGCCTTTCGTCAACGTCGGCCAAGAAACAATGTCCGATTTGTTGATGTAGTAGGCGCGGGCGCGGACACCCGGATAAACCGGTGTGCCCTGACACCATTTAAGCGACTTCTGAAGTATGTCACATGTATTTGCCATAATCTATAAGAGTTTAAGCAGTTCGTTTATCAACGACGAGCATACGGCGGCCGTCGATGGTGTTGAATTGTACGCCGAAGAACATTGTCGCCGAGAATGTCAGCAAGAACGGTTCGAAGCGGTCAATCTGGATGCGTTCCTTGTCGCCCATCTGGTCACAGCCCACGAGCATGTTGTCCTTAGTGGTGACATGAATAAAGTTAGAGCCGCTTTTGTTGGCGAGAGGCACGAGGGTGCAGCGCTTGCCTGAACCTTCGACAAATACCTGTTCGTAGGCATTGTTGTAGACGAGACCCGCACCAGTAGCCTTGTAGGCTTCGCAGTACTTGTCGTAGAAGTCCCAGTCGCAGAACATGAAAGTATCCTGTTCACGGAGTTCAGGAGAGAGGGTCATGATGATGTCCTTCGCTACGTCGACGGCATTCTCTTTAGTGATCTCGCTGGTTAACTTCTTGTAGTTGCCAGCAGTAGCAGATAGGTTGCCGGCAGTAAGTTCGGTCTGTGTGATGGTGTCGAAACCGTCAAAGAGAGCAGCAGAGGTATCGCCAGTGGCGCTATACTGCGCTTTCCACAACACAGAATTGAGGTTACGACCGAGATTGCGGGCGAGAGAAGCAAGCGCAAGTTTGGTAACAGGCACGTTCTTCTGTCCGTCGCCGAGGGTAGAGTTGCCGGCGAACACGGTTTTAACTACTTGGTTAGGCTCGAAGGATTCAACGACGTTGCCGAGGTAAGTCTCCAGAGCGCGCAACTTGAGTTCCAAGTTCGCAGAGCCTTTGCGGGAGGCTTTGTAAGGGGCAAACTGAGCGTCGAAATCGGCTTCTCCTACCACTTGTTTACCAGCCACGCCCGACATAACGGTCATGTACTGGGTAGACGCTTCCAAAGCGACAATCGGAAGCATCAGCAATTCTTTCTGATACTTGATGGCAGCCGTCTGGAAATCTTCAGGGGTGATTACGATTTTTCCCATTTGTTTGTCAGTTTTTAGAGTTAGAGAGATTTGAGCAAATCGCGCGCTTCGCGGAGGCGGTTGCGGTAGTCGTTGAGCTGGTCGTCGGCAACGGCAGGCGCAGCATCCTTAACTGCGCCTGTCACCTGAACGGTAGTGTCGCCGGGGGCTTTTTCGAGTTCGGCAATCCGAGCCTCATAGGCTGCGTTGTCTGCCTCTAATTGAGTGTTACGTTCAGTGAGGTGGGCAATATCCGCTTCCTTGTCAGCGATTGCCGACTCAATGGCTTGCAGTTGGGCATCCGTCACAGAGGCAGAGCCGTCGGCTGCGATTGCGATGGCATCCACACCGAGTACCCCGCAAATGTTTTTGAAAACCTTGTCCATTATGTTGTTGTTATGAGTGCCGAAAAACGAGAGGATGCGCTCCATGAGCGACGAGGGGCGAACACCTTTAGGCAATGGAATGCCAGCAACCTCCATCGATGCAGCGAGGGCGTTGCTCACCTTTATGGGCGTTTTCTCTGCCGGGTTCACCTCAATTTCGTCGACAAATCCCCAGTCGAGGGCTTCTTGCGCTGTGAGCCAGCCGCCTTTTCCCATAAGGGCAAGCAGACTGTCGCGGTCTTTTTTGCATCGGTCGGCATACATCGAGGCAATATTGAGATCAATCTTCATTAGGTCGGCTTTCTCCTTTTCGAGAGACTTGATGCGCTGCTCCAGTTCGTCGGCGTTGAGAAATGCCACCTCCACGATCGGGGTGCTCGACTTGTGCACGAGATACATAGCATAGCGGTCAATCATCACGCGCTTTGCCCCCATTGATGCGATGGTGGCAGCCGAAGCGTTCATGCCGGCATAGTGTACGGTAACATTGCCGTGCTCCTTGAAGTGGTGAGCAATGGACAACGCCGTTGCCACCGACCCGCCGAGGCTGTCGATGAGCACATCAACAGCCTTGTCCTTATTTTGGCTTAACTTATAGTCTACGTAGTCAGCATCGAAGTCGTAGCCGCCGACATAGCCCTTTAGTTTGAGTAGGTAATTTGCCATTTCGTTTACTTTTAGGCAAATTTACCGAGCAGCGTGCACCCTGTGAAAGACTAAACAACCACAGGTATAAGGGTTACGGTGGCTGTATGCTTCACCGTTACCTCTGTTTGGGAAGCATCGCCCGACGGCGTGCCTGTCGTTTCCTCGACGGTGACGGCTGGAAACGGACGCTCTTTCGCCCCTATCAGATACGCCGCGCCCGATGCTGTAACGACTACATAGGCGGTAGGTTCTGTCGGAGGAACGTAGTGCCCAGGGATAGAGAATTGCAACTCCACAGTGGTTGATTTGCCGTTGTTTTGCACCTCGGTAGTCCTTTTGCAGGTGGGAGAACCCGCAAAACGGATGTTTTGAGTGGGAGAGAGCACTGCGAGTGGCAGCCCTGAAGCGTATCGCTCAAGGATGAATTTTTGGAGGGAGGAGCAGGGCACGGATAAGATCTTCACAATACCCGGCAACGAAGTGTAATTTGTTGACATATTGGAATTTATTGAATTATTTTAGTTGTGTTTTAGTCCGTTTCGGAAGTCGTTTTATTTTTTTGCATTTTTCGGTAGGAGTTCCGCTTTCGGAGGTAATGTTGGCGGATTGTTTCCCATGCCTTGCCGTCGTCCTCGATGCCGTGCGCCTCCATCCATGCGTAAATGAGGTCGGTCAGAAGAGCGTCGGTGTTCTCCAG
>CAVAPE010000021.1:0-30664 GCA_963590405.1 Eubacterium sp. CAG:180
TGGTGAAAATTGGTGTGAACTACGACAGCCAGCAGCGGACTGTCGGGGACTGGATTGTCAAGGAGGCGTAGCAAAGAAGAAAACATTATAGTTCGGGCACTATCATTATAGAAGCAAAAATATAGAATCATCACGAATGGATTGACGAGACCGACCCATTGCAGGCATAGCGTGCGCCACGAGGTATGCGGTTGGAGATTAGTCGATATCAACAAGGCAAAAGCAATTTTGCAGGGAAAATCACGTCCCAGACACACAGAACGTTTACTTTCCGATGCAAAAGCGGGAGAAGATTGAGCCGAGGATTTCGTGGGTGGTGATTTCGCCGGTGATTTCGCCGAGGTAGTGCATGCACTCGCGGATGTCCTGGGCTACGAAGTCGCCGGAGAGGCCTTGCTGCAGTCCGGTGAGGGCACGGCGGATGGCTTCGCCGGCGTGGACGAGGGCGCCGTAGTGGCGCGCATTGGTCACGATGACGGCGTTGGGGTCGGTGTCGGCGGTGCCGGCGGCATCGATGAGGCTTTGCTCAAGGGCGTCGACGGCGATGTCGGCCTTGGCGGAGATGGTTGCCACGGCAGCCTGCGGCGCAGCGGCGGCTACGCAGTCGCGCAGACGGGCTACGGCAGCAGCGTCAAGTTGGTCGATTTTGTTGATTACGGCAATGAGGTGCTTTCCCTCGACGTGTGGCAGGATGTCGGCAGCCACGGCGGCAATGTTTTCCGACGGTTGCGTGCCATCGATCATCCACAGGATTATCGCCGCCTCGTCGAGTTTCTTGAACGTGCGCTCAATACCCATCGTCTCGATGGTGTCGGTGGTCTGGCGAATGCCAGCCGTGTCGATGAATCGGAACGAGAGTCCGCCAAGCACGATAGTATCCTCAATCACGTCGCGCGTGGTGCCTCGGATGTCGCTCACGAGAGCCTTGTCGTCGTGCAGCAAACGGTTGAGAAGCGTAGATTTACCTGCGTTAGGCTCACCCACGATAGCCACAGGGAAGCCGTTTTTAATGGCATTGCCCACGGCAAACGAGTCGGCAAGACGGGTCACGGCAGCGTTGATTTCTTCGGCGAGAGCGATGAGACGCGTACGGTCGGCAAACTCCACATCCTCCTCGCTGAAATCGAGTTCTAGTTCGAGCAGCGACACAAATTCAAGTAGTTTCTCGCGGAGAGCCGAGAGCATACGGCTAAATCCGCCGCGCATCTGGCTCACGGCAATGCGATGGGCAGCGCGCGACTCGCTCGCAATGACATCGGCAACGGCTTCAGCCTGCGAGAGGTCGAGACGACCATTCATAAAGGCGCGGCGCGTAAACTCCCCACCCTCGGCGGCACGACAACCATTGGCAATCAGCAGCGCCACCAGTTGTCGCTGCACCCACATCGAGCCGTGGCACGAGAGTTCCACCACGTCCTCGCCCGTAAACGAGCGCGGCCCGCGGAACACGGCAGCCACCACCTCGTCGAGCGTCTCGCCCGAGGCATCGGTGATGCGTCCGAGATGCAGAGTGTGGGTAGGCACACCGTTAAGGTCTGCGCCATGCCATGATTTCATCACAACCTGTATCGCATTTTTGCCGCTCACGCGCACCACGGCGATGCCGCCCTTACCCGCCGGCGTAGAGACGGCGCAGATTGTGTCTTCGTTATGTTGTGTCGTTACTAATTGTTCCATTCGCTGTAGTTACTGCTTTTTTCAATTTCTGTTTCAATGTCGTCGGGGAGTGCCGAGAAGAAGTCGAAGCCCGTGAGTTGCTCCACCTCGTCGACGCTCGTGGCCTGAAGTTCTACCTTCTTCTGCCCGCCCTCGTTTTTGTAGACAAAGGCAATGGCACGCACAGGCGAGGCATACGGCGCAAGCACCACCTTGAAAAATCCCGTAGGCACAGCCACGCCACTCGCGAGACGATTCACCGGTCCGTCGAGTAGCGGTCCGCTAATCACGATGATTGCGCTGTCGCGGTCAGCCCAGTCGCGCACCTTCTCCTCCAGCCGCTTCCATCCGCCACTGTTGAGCGAATGGTTTTGCGGACAGATATTCGTTAGATAGAACGACTCCTTCATCGCCTGTTTGCTCCATTTCATATCGGCAGCCGGCGCCATGTGTCCGCGGTTGTAGCCCGAACCCGTATAGTCGGTAGTCGTGGGGCACCCCTTCACACTCTCGTCGCAGAGGAACTTGTTGGAGCGTGGCTCCTCCCCCTGCACCTCGCTGCGCGTGAGTTCGTAGACCACATAGTTCGGTATGTGCAAATCGGCGTTGAACGACACGTTGAAACCCACATACTCCACCATCTGCTGGCAAAGCGCATCGGGGACGACAACCTCCATCAGTTGGTCCGTCTCCCCTACACTCTTCGTGGCAACTGGCTTCTGGATTTTTTCCGTGCCGGCGGTGGTCTTGAGCGTCGCCGCAGCCCACCATGCAATCACGATTGCCGCAGTGACCATCAGGGCGATGACAATGTGTCGTCGAGTTTCGTTATTCTTTTTTTTGCGTGACATTGCTTAGTGATGTTAGTCGAAAAATGCGAGAGGCGACGAAAAATCATTGTAGGGCACCGTCGGCACTACCGACGCATAGCCCTTGGAAATCACATAAAGATCCGTGTCCGTAGCCTCCGGCTCAAGGTTGAGATAGTTGCCGGTGAGCATATAGAACGGCTTGCCGTCGGGGTCGGCGTAGCGCGCAAACTCCTCCGTCCACTGTCCGCGGCACGCACGGCAACGCTTGTAGCCCTTCACCACGCCGCCTTTTGGGAAATTCACGTTAAGGCACACGCCGTCGGGCAAGCCGCGCTCAAGCACCTTCTCCGTAATCTCCGTGACGAAAGGCATACAGGCATCGAAATCGGCAGCCGTAGGCTTGTGGGAGCACAGCGAGAAGCCAATGCTCGGGATGAACTGCATGCAGCCTTCGAGCGTTGCGCCCATCGTGCCCGAATAAACCACCGAGTTGCCCGTGTTTGAGCCGTGGTTGATGCCGGCAAGCACGAGGTCGGGCTGATGCGGCACAAGGTCGTTGAGAGCCAACTTCACACAGTCGGCAGGCGTGCCGTTGACCGCCCACATCTCTGCTCCGTGGTAGTCGTCAAGTCGTTTAGGGCAAAGAATTGCGCCGCAGGTGATTGACGACGAGCCGCCCGAGCGCGGTCCGTCGGGAGCGACGACAATCACTTTGCCAAGATGAGCAACAGCGTCGACAAGACGGTGAATGCCCTCCATCGAGATGCCGTCGTCGTTGGATATAAGTATCAATGCCATATTTTATTGTCTGATTTTTAGTGATTAATGCTTGAAATTGCCGTTTTTCACAATCTCCTGCGCATGGCGGAAATCGTCGGGCGAACCCACATCGAGCCATGTGCCGTTGATGCTATGGTAGACCACCTTGCGCCCGTCAGCCACGAGCATCTCGATGAGGTCCGTAGCGTCAAACACGCTGTCGGTCGGGATGCGGTCGAGCATCGCGCGGCGCACGATGTAGATGCCCGCATTCGCGTAGTAGTTGTAGGTAGGCTTCTCCTCCAGCCCGAGAATGCGGTTGCCCTCGTTGCGGAAGATGGCAAACGGCACCGACACCATGTAGGGCACGGCAGCGATGGTCATATCGGCATCGTCCTCGATGTGCTGCAAGTACATATCCTCGTAACTGATGGTAGTAAACAGGTCGGAGTTCATTATCAGCACATTGTCGTGCGTGAGGCCATCGACGAGTTTTGCAGCACCGATAGTGCCCAGTTTGCGCGGCTCGCGCACGCATCTCACCTTCACTCCGCCCACAGGACGGGCGAAATGCTCGTCGAGTTGCTCGGCAAGATAGTTGGTCGTCACGGCGATGTTGCTGATGCCGTTGTTGGCGAGTTCCTCGATGTTGTAGTCGATGATGCACTTGTCGCCGATTTTAAGCAGAGGCTTCGGAGTGGTCAGCGTAAGAGGTCGCAGCCGTTCGCCGCGACCGCCTGCCATCAGGATGGCATCGAGAGGCAGGATGGAATGGCACGACGAGAAATCGTAGACCTCGGCGATGCGTCCGTCGGCATCGATGCACGGCACCAGCGAGATGTTCTGCCGGCGGATGTCGCGCACTTGCTGCACACTGATGTTGCCCTTCTCGAAACGGCGGAAGTTGCGGTGCATTATTTCGCTAACCGCCACGTCGAGACGGCGGTTGGCAATGAGATAGCGACGGATGTCGCCGTCGGTGAGTGTGCCCGCCATACGGTTCTGACTGTCTACGGCGAAGAGCACCATCGTTTGTCCCGACAATCCGTTCAGGCGTTCAAGAGCCTCAATGAGCGTGGCGTCCTGGCTGATTATATGTTTGCTGCTGTCGTACATTTGCGTCGTTGATTTTGCTTGTAAAGTTACTAATTATATTCCGTCTGTCAAATTCCACCCTGTCATCAAACAGCAAGACGGCTGCCGATGCCCGACCGCCGTCTTGTGTAGTGCTTTGTGATGCCTGATTATTTCGGAATCTTCAGTGTCTGCCCTACTTGGATGTTGTTGCCGCTGATGCCGTTGGCTTTCTTCAGTTTCGAGAGACCTACGCCATACTTGTCGGCAATCTGGCTGAGCGTCTCGCCTTTCTTCACCTTGTGGGTCTTCTTGCTTGTCGTCTCTTTCTTCTTGCTGCTTTTGCTGTCCGACTTGTCGGCAGCCTTGCTCACCTTCTTGTCGCTGTAGACAACCAAGTCCTGACCGGCAGCGATGTTGTTGCCGCTGATTTTGTTCCACTTGCGAAGGTCGTCGACCGAAACGCCATACTTCTCGGCTATCTTTCCGAGCGTCTCGCCCTTCTGCACCTTGTGGGTCTGCTCGGCAGGCTCATTCTTACTGCTGCGCTTGTCGCTCTTCTGCGACTTGCCGTCGGCGTGGAGTTTGAGTTTGTCGCCAATGCGGATATTGTCGTTTGAGAGGTCGTTCCATTCGCGAATGTCGTCGACCGACACGCCGTACTGGTTGGCGATGCTTGTAAGATTTTCACCCGACTTGACGGTATGTGTCGTTGCTGCCGTGGTTGTCTCCTTTTTCTTCTTCACAGCCTTCTTGGCATCGACCACGAGAGTCTGACCTGCCATTACGTTGCCGCTGCTAAGATTATTCCAGTCCTTAAGGTCGGCAACCGACACGCCGTATTGGTTGGCAATCGACGTAAGCGTTTCGCCGCGCTGCACCTTGTGGTATTCAGGATTGCGCACTTCCTGCTTCGCTGGCTTCTGCTGCGGTTTCTCCGTCTTTGCCGGTTTCTGCGGTGCGGCTTGCTCGGTTTTCTGAGCCGGCTCCTCGCGCTGTGGCGCAGTGTTTTCAGCCATCATCGGCTCTTCAGCCTCAACATTTTCTTCATCCTTGTTGTCGGGCACTTCCACGCGCACCTTCTTGTAGGTGTTTATCTTCAACGTCTGCCCACGGCGCAGTTTGTTGCTCCGCAAGCCATTCCATTTCTTGATTGATGCCACCGACACGCCGTATTTGCGCGCCACCTTGGAGATGGTCTCGTTGCGCCCTACGGTGTGGTATTTCGTCACGAGTTTTGTGGTCGTAGTAGTATTGTCGGCGCTCACGGTAGTGCTTACAGGCTCAACCACCTCGCGGCGAGCATAGAGCGCTGCATTGTGAGCCACGATGCTGTCCTCGCTCACGATGTAACTATAGATTTGCTGCGACGGGAGCGTAAGCGTGTAAGGGTGGATGTCGCCAGGAATCACATCCTTGCGGTATTGAGGGTTGAGCACCCGCAGTTCCTCCATCGGGATGTTGAGCACCGAGGAAATCTGCTCGAAGTGCACGCGCTTGTTCACATGGATGGTGTCCGTGAGGATAGGACGCTTGGCAAGCGACTTGCCGAGGTTGTGGTCCTTGTAGTAGGTCATCACATAGTTGGCAGCGATGAATGCCGGCACATAACCACGCGTTTCCTGTGGAAGATAGAAATATATGTCCCAGAAATCCTTCTTCTTGTCGTCGGTGCCACCAGCGCGGCGGAGGGCTTTGTTGACGTTGCCCGGCCCACAGTTGTAGGACGCGATGGCAAGCGACCAGTCGCCGTAGATGTTGTAGAGTTGCTTGAGATATTTTGCAGCCATCTCCGACGAGCGTATCGGGTCGCGGCGCTCATCGATGATTGAGTTCACCTCAAGCCCAAGACCCTTGGCGGTCGACAACATGAACTGCCACAAACCAGTTGCGCCCACGCGCGACACCGCATCAGGGTTGAGAGCCGACTCGATTACCGGCAAATATTTCAGTTCCAGAGGCATACCCTCCTTCTCCAAAGCCTGCTCGAAGAACGGCATGTAGTAGAGGCTCAAACCGAGCATCTCCTCCACCAGTTGGCGTCGACGCTGAGTGTACATGTTGATGTAACTGCGCACCACACCGTTGTAGGGCATCTCGATGACCGTAGGCATCGATTTGAGGCGTGTGATGAAATCCCGGTCCTGCGTAGGCACGTCGCTGAGGTTTGCACCCGAGCGGTCGACCACGGCATAGTTCTTCAGATACCAGTTTTTCATCAGTTCCTGAGTGTTGGTCTCAAAACTCTGGGGATAGACGATTGTGCTGTCCTGGATGCTCTCCTTCAGGGAAAGCACCGACGGCCGGGCAAACGACGTGAGCGCCGCCCCAGCCAACAGGCACAATGCCAATATTTTTTTCTTCATCTGATTCCTTTCCTTTTTTGTTTTTAAAAAGTGAAAGCGCAACCCACTCCGAAGGACGGTTTGGCATCGGTCGTGTCAAACGACGGATAGACACTCATCGAGAGGTCGGGCGAGATGTCGAAATGCGACAACGACGCATCGACATAGGCGTCGACCATACACACAAGATAGAGGCCAACCATACCGATGATGCAAAGGTCGCGGTTGCGGCGATAGAAATCCTTCTTCGATTTCAGCGCCTTGGTGAGCCAAGTCTTGTCGAGGTCCTCCTCCTTTGTGGTGGATGGATAGAAATCCATATAACTCTTGGTATTAGGATCGCTGTCCATGATGTCCCTGTATGCTTTCGTGTAGTCAGAGAGCATCCTGTTGTTCCATGCTGTGGCATACGCCAGGCCGACATATCCGCCGACCACAATCGGCACTTTCCAATACCTGCGGTTATATATTTGTCCCAGTCCCGGGCAGAGGGCAGAGAGCCACAGAGCGCGGTTGGGGTCAGGGTTAAACAGTTTCTTGGTGCTCAGCACGGGTGCCGGCAAAGTGTCGGTGGCTACCACGAGCGTGGAGTCAGCAGCCAAATCAGTCTTGGACAGGGGCTCGGCTATCGACAGCGAGTCGGACACCACTACCCTCTCCTGCGCGTCAGTCGTCACGACAGGCGGCACCACAGGACTATCCTGCTGATTTTCATCAGCAAATATAGCAAAAGGGAACGACAATGCCAAGCACAGCGCCAGCGCTATACCTTTTTTTAATATTTCGTTGCCTGCAGACGTGGCTTTTGACAAAAATTTCAATTTAGTTAATAAATTTTCTTTACTGCGAGCCGTCCGGTCCGCTATTTCTACTCCAAATTGCCTTTTACGCGGTCAAAGATAGTAATTAATCTCTCAAGTTCTTCCTCATTTTTGAATGGAAATGCGATTTTTCCTTTGCCTTGCTTGTCGCAGGAGAACTGCACCTTGGTTTGGAAGGCTGCCGAGAGATGCTTCTTCAGTATCTCGTATTCCTTTGATATGCTTTTTGTTGTAGTCTTTGGCGACGCCTGTTCTGCCTCGTCGTTGTAGGTTTTTGCGAGTTCCTCCACCTGACGCACAGAAAGTCCCTTTTTCAGGATTTCATTATAGAGGCGCAGTTGGAGTTTCGGATTTTCCACGGCGAGGAGCGCACGCGCATGCCCCATGTCCACGCGGCGGTCGCGCAGTCCGAGTTGCACCTCAGCCGGCAGTTTAAGCAGGCGCAGGAAGTTGGCAATCGTGGCGCGCTTCTTGCCGATGCGCGCGGAGAGTTGCTCCTGTGTGAGGTGATATTGCTCAATGAGTTTCTTGAACGTGAGAGCCACCTCGATAGCGTTCAGATCCTCACGCTGGATGTTCTCGATGAGAGCCATCTCCGTGAGTTCGCTGTCGTTGGCTGTGCGGATATACGCCGGCACGGTGGTGAGCCCGGCAGTCTTGGCAGCGCGGAAGCGGCGCTCACCCGAAATTATCTGGTACTGGTCAGCACCGATTTTGCGGAGGGTGAGCGGCTGGATGATGCCGAGTTCGCGAATCGACGAAGCCAACTCATCGAGCGACTCCTCGTCGAAAAATGCACGCGGTTGCTCGGGATTAGGCGAGATTTGCGACAGTTCGATTTCGTTGATTGCCGACGAGCCGCTTGTCTGTATGTTGTCCATTGAGAGCAGGGCATCGATGCCGCGTCCCAATGCGCTTCTTTTCTGTGACATATTGAGGTGGGGTTATTTGTTGCGTTTAAGTAGTTCTTTGGCGAGTTGCATGTGGCTGGTAGCGCCGCGGCTTGTGGCATCGTAGAGGATGGCTGGCAGTCCGTGGGACGGCGCTTCCGACAAGCGGGTGTTGCGAGGGATTACGGTGTCGAACACCATGTCGCCGAAGTGTCCTTTCAACTCGTCGTAGATTTGGTTGGCAAGGCGCAGACGCGCATCGTACATCGTGAGGAGAAAACCCTCGATTTCGAGTTGCGGATTGAGTTTCGACTTGATGATACGAATGGTGTTGAGCAACTTGCTAATGCCTTCGAGGGCGAAATATTCCGCCTGCACGGGGATGATTACCGAGTCGGCTGCCGTAAGGGCATTGACGGTGATAAGTCCGAGCGACGGAGAGCAGTCGATAATCACAAAGTCATAGTTGCCGCGCACTTCCTCAAGAAGGTTCTTGAGCACGCGCTCGCGGTTGGGCTTGCTGATGAGTTCAAGTTCGGCGCCCACAAGGTCGATGCGCGAGCCCACGAGTTCGAGTTTGTCAACGCAGGTTTTGCATTCAGCGCCGCGCAATGGATAGCCATCGACAAGACACTCGTAGATTGACGAGGTCATCTCCCGAGGGTCAACGCCGAGACCCGACGTGGCGTTTGCTTGAGGGTCGGCATCGACAATGAGCACTTTCTTGCCGATGGTGGCAAGCGATGCTGCGAGGTTGATGGATGTTGTTGTTTTTCCGACGCCACCTTTCTGGTTGGCGATTGCGATAATTTTGCCCATAATCAGTCTGTTTTACGACTGCAAAGGAATTACATTTAAGTGCAACCGCAAAATGAAAAAGGCAAAAACCGCTCTAATTGTTAGTAACTCGCATGTTTTGTTAATAACTTCGATGTTCCACGGATTATATAACAAGTTGTTAACAAGTTATAGTCTGTGGAACATCGTTAGTAATACCGCCGCAATGGCGGTGGGTGCGGCTCTAAGCGCCGCTATTTCTTCACTTTCACCTTGTTGGTGTAGGTGGCTTGCGGGCTCAGGAGTTTCTTGTAGCGAGAATCGTCGTTGATGATGCGCAATGCTTCCTGGAAGATGTCGTTTTTGTTGTTCACAATCTGGAAATATGCACTCGTGTTGTAGAGGTCGTTGGCTATGGCTGCCTTCACGAATGTGCGGAGCAACTCCTTGGATTTGGCGAATTGCTCTTCGTTGAGTTCCACCTTTTCTGCCTTTCCTGCCTCAACCATATCGTCGAGCATCTGGTCGGTCACCTCAAACTTCTTGATAAACGACTGCGCATCGGCGTAGGTCGACTTCAACTCGGCGCGGTTCTTGTCCACATAGCGCAACGCAAACTGGGGGATGATGCCTTTTGCCACGAGCAAGCGGTGATAGTCGGTGTACTGCGTGGTGTCGAGCGGCACAAACACGTCGGGCATGATGCCTCCGCCGCCGTAGACAGTGCGGTGCAGGCGCAGGGTGGTGTACTTCAGGGAGTCGGCAAAATGGATGCTGTCGGCACTCTGGAGTTCGCCGTGGTTGTAGCGGTCGATGATGTCCTTGTCGTAGTCCTCGCGGTCGCCCTTGGTGTAAGGCTTCTGGATGTTGCGTCCTGAAGGGGTGTAGTAGCGGGCAATGGTGAGGCGGAACGACGAGGAGTCGGGCAACATAAACTCACGCTGCACAAGACCTTTGCCGAAGGAGCGACGACCTACGACCACGCCTCGGTCCCAGTCCTGGATGGCACCTGAGAGAATTTCGCTCGCCGAGGCGGAGAACTGGTTAATCATCACCACCACTTTCTGCTTCTTGAACGTGCCAGTGCCGTCGGCATTGAGGTTCTGCCGCGGGCTCTTGCGCCCTTGGGTGTAGACAATGAGGTCACCCTTGGTGAGCATCTCGTTGGCTATCTGTGCTGCAATCTGCATATAGCCTCCGCCGTTATCGGTGAGGTCGAGGATGAGTTGCTCCATGCCCTGCCCTTTCAGGGTGTTGATGGCTTCCTTAAATTCCTTGTACGACGTGGCAGCGAAGCGCGACAGACGAATGTAGCCGGTCTTGCTATCTGCCATATACACGGCGTCAATGCTGTTGAGAGGAATATTGTCGCGGGTGATGCGAAACTCCATCAATTCCTGACGGTCGCCGCGCTTCACCTTGATGTTTACCTTCGTGCCTTTCGGACCGCGCAGACGCTTCATGATGTCGGTGTTCTTCATCTTCTGTCCGGCTATCAGGGAGTCGTTGACCATGATGAAGCGGTCGCCGGGCATGATGCCCACCTTCTCCGACGGGCCGCCGGCTATGGTCTGCACCACATAGAGGGTGTCCTTCTGCATGTTGAACTGGATGCCGATGCCGCTGAAACTGCCCTGCATGGTTTCCTGGGTCGAGGTGGTTTCTTCCTTCGAACTGTAGGATGAGTGTGGGTCGAGGTCCTCAAGCATCTTCTTCACGGCACTCTCTACCACCTTCGACTCGTCGACCTCGTCGACATAGAGGTTGTTAATAACGTTCTCGACCATCATCAGTTTCTGCAACTGGTCGGACGACGAGTGCTGTGCCGATATGACAAACGCGGCGACTACAAAGGCTGCCGCCAACAGGTATTTCGCTTTTTTCATTTCTTATGTATATGTTCTAAATGTCGAATGTATAGCCTTCTGGCAGAAGGTCGGAGACGTCGCGACCGAAACTGATGAGTTCGCGCACTATCGACGAACTGATACTACCATATTCTGGAAGGGTGTAGAGCAGCACCGTTTCGAGCCCAGTGATGCGGCGGTTAACGTCGGCAAGGGTTTTCTCATACTCGAAGTCCTTGACCGTGCGCACGCCCCGCAGGATGAAGTGCGCCCCGCACTGCTCGGCTGCCTCGACGGTGAGTCCGCTGTAGGTTATCACCTCCACCCGCGGCTCGCTGGCATAGAGGCGGCGGATGGCTTCCAGCCGGTCGATGTCGGAGAGCAGGGAGTGCTTGCCGCTGTTCATGCCCACTGCCACCACAATCTTGTCGAAGAGTGGCAATGCGCGCTCCACTATTGAATGGTGCCCGATGGTAAAGGGGTCGAACGACCCAGGAAAAATGGCTATACGTTGGTTCATGTCTTTTTCTCGTTTTTTGTATACTTCTATACTAATGTGTCATGTCGAGGTTGTCGTTGTCCTCCACCACGAGGTTGTCCACGATGAAGAGTTGGCGCTCCATGGTGTTTTTGCCCATGTAGAATTCGAGCATCTCTTTCACGGAATCCTCTTTGCGGAGTTTCACCTGGTCGAGGCGCATGTCGGGACCGATAAAGTCCTTAAACTCCTCCGCCGAAATCTCGCCAAGACCTTTAAATCGTGTGATTTCCGCACTCTTACCGAGTTTCTTGATGGCACTTTCGCGCTCCTCGTCGCTGTAGCAGTAGTAGGTCTCGTCCTTGGCTCCCTTTTTCTTGCCGCGCGACATGTTTTTGTTGCGCACACGGAAAAGCGGCGTCTGCAAGATGTAGACGTGGCCTTTCTTCACAAGGTCTGGATAGAACTGAAGGAAATAGGTTATCATCAGCAGGCGGATGTGCATGCCGTCGACATCGGCATCGGTGGCGATAATCACCTTGTTGTAACGGAGATTTTCTATGCCGTCGGCTATATCGAGGGCGGAGTCGAGAAGATAGAACTCCTCGTTGGCCTTGATGTCCTTCTGCGACTTCTCGAAGGTGTTGAGCGGCTTGCCTCGAAGGGAGAACACAGCCTGTGTCTCCACGTTGCGCACCTTGGTGATGGTTCCCGTCGCTGAGAGGCCCTCGGTGATGAAGAGTGCCGTGTCGTCGCGGTTGTCGCCCTTTGAGTCGCAATAGTGCACGTGGCAGTCGCGCAGTTTCTTGTTGTTAAGGCTTGCCTTCTTGGCGCGTTCGCGTGTCTGCTTGGTCACGCCGGCAATGGCCTTGCGCTCCTTCTCTGACTCGAGGATTTTGTGGAGCATTATGTCGGCTGTCTGCGAATTGATGTGCAGATAGTTGTCGAGTTCGCGCTTGATGAAGTCGCCGATGAACTTTGCCACCGTGAGCGTGCCGTCGGGGCTCATGTCGCGCGAGCCGAGTTTGGTCTTGGTCTGCGACTCAAACACTGGTTCCTGCACCTTGATACTGATGGCGGCAACCATACCGTTGCGGATGTCGGAGTATTCGAAGTTCTTGCCGTAGAACTCCTTGACGGTGCGCGACACGGCTTCGCGGAATGCCGTGAGGTGCGTGCCGCCCTGAGTGGTGTGCTGACCGTTGACAAAGGAGTAGTACTCCTCGCCATACTGGTTGGCGTGGGTTATCACCACCTCTATGTCGTTGCCCACGAAGTGCATCATCGGATAGAGCGGCTCGTTGGTCATGTTTTCCCTCAGCAGGTCCACAAGACCGTTGCGCGAATAGATGCGCATGCCGTTGTAGATGATGGCGAGTCCGGTGTTGAGAAACGAATAGTTTTTGAGCATCGTTTCCACAAACTCGCTGTTGTATTGATAGTTGATAAAGATGTCCTTGTCGGGGACGAACTTCACATAGGTGCCGTTTTCCTCGTCGGTAGGGCAAATGTCGCAGTTCTCGGTGATTTCGCCGCGGCTGTAGCGCACGGTCTTTTTCTCGCCGTTGCGGCACGAAGATATTTCAAAATAGGTGGACAGGGCGTTGGTGGCTTTCATGCCCACGCCATTCAGTCCGACGGATTTCTTAAAAGCATCGGAATCGTACTTTGCGCCAGTGTTCATCTTCGACGACACGTCGACCACCGACTCCAAGGGGATGCCACGACCATAGTCGCGCACCTCAACGGTGCCGTCGTCGCTGATGTTGACAATAATCTGCTTGCCGTAGCCCATGGCGTACTCGTCGATGGAGTTGTCGACCACCTCCTTGAGTATCACATAGATACCATCATCGGAGTGCGAGCCGTCGCCGAGTTTGCCGATATACATGCCCGGACGCTTGCGGATGTGTTCCTTCCAGTCGAGCGTCTTGATGTCGTCGCTTGTATACTCAACCGCGGTGTTTTTCTGTTCTAAATCAAGTTCTTCTGCCATCGCTTTACGCTTTTAGAGGTACTTTGCTACAGACGATTCGAGTTTCTTGATGTCGGTGACACGCTCGGCGATTGTGCCCTCGCGGTCGATGATGAAGATTGCTGGCAGCGAGCCGATGTTGTAGTTCATAAGGTTTTGCGATGTGCCGCCGGCGGCGTCAAACACCGTGGTCCACGGAAGGTTTTTGGCTGCGTCTTTCCATGTGAACTCAGAGTCGTCGTAGCCCACTTGGTAAATTGCAAGACCTTTGTCGGCATATTTCTTGTAGATGTTGGCAAGGATGCGGTTAAATTCTGGCGATTGCTCGGCTGCGTAGGTGGTGAAGTTGAGCATCACTACCTTGCCGCCTTTTGCCAAGTCGCTCAACTTGCGCTCTGCGCCGTTCTCGTCCTTGAGCGCGATGTCGAAGTAGCCAATCTGGTTGGCTTGGAGGGTGTCGCCCGGAGCGACGTTGCGTGGCTGCATGCGTGCGCCAGCAAGATATTCGGCTTCCATATATTTTGCCAACGGGTTGCCGCTGCGGAATGTGCCATAGCCCGTAGCCACTGCGCCGATAACCTTCAGGTCGGCAGCGTTGGATGGGTCAAACACGCGGTGACCGTCAACAACTTTCTCCACGGTGTAGTATGCCACGATGCTCGACGGGTCTTTGAGCAAACGCTCGGTGAGGGTGCGCTTAGTCTTGACGTAAGCAGGGTCGGTCACAGCCTTGCCCGACAACTGCTGCACGGCGGCATTGACCTCGGTGAGCCATTTAGCATTGTCGCTGCCCGAGAGGGTGTATTTTGTGTCGAAGTTGGCGGTGTCGGCGGTAAGCACTATGTGGTCGAGGCTGTCGATTGGCACATAGGCATATTTGCCGTTGTATTCGAGGCGATAGACCTCAGGGAACTCAGGCGCTGCGCCTTCGTACTGGAACTCGCCTTTATCGTTGATTTCCACGGAGTCAAGGTTCACCCACACGCCGTTGTCGGTGCGTTGCACCACCATCTTTCCTTTGCCAGCGCCGGCGATTGTACCCTTGATTTCAAAACTGTTCTTGTTGCCGCAAGCATAGAGCAGCGCAACAAACATTGCGAATATATAAAGTAGTTTTCTCATTACTATATGGTTTTTCTGACCCAAAGTTACATTTTTTCTTCGAAACTCGCCACATTTCCAACCATTTTGCCCCAAATTGCCGCGGCTTGCGGTTCAAATAGGGCGAAAAAAAGGCTCGCAGCATCGAGGATGCCGCGAGCCGAATATTGTTGAGCGATTGCCGCCGTTATTTCTTCACGAATTTGCCACGGGCAACTGAGCCGTCGGCAAAGGCTACACTGTAGATGTAGAGACCGTTCTGGAGGTCGGCTACCGATACCGATGCGCCGTTTGCTTCAGCAACTTTCGCGCCACCCACTGAGTAGACTGCCACGTTGGCAACAGTCTTGTCGGCCTTCACGTTGAGCACGTCGGTTGCAGGGTTAGGATAGATAACCACCTGGCTGTCGCTAACGCTCTCCACGCCGCCTTGCGGAGTGAACTCGGTAACGGTGATGCTCTTGCCTGAAGTCTCATTCAGGCGATAGTAGTGCTTGCCGTAGCCAAGACCCTCGATGTCGACTGTCTGGTCGGTTGCGTTGTTGAAGATGATGTTGATTTCCGGATTTGTTGTGCCGAAGTTGCGATAGTACATCGTCGAACCGTCGACAGTGGCTGTCTCGGTGAGTGCATCACCTGGCCATGAAGCGGAAACTGTTGCTGAACTTGTCCAAGCGTAGATGTTGAACTTCGACCAACTTGCTGGTTTCTCTACATATACCTCGATTGGCTCGATAGATGTGATGTAGGTTGCTTCCTTGATACCTGAAACGATTTTGCCGTCAACCACAACAACTGCTTTGAGTTTGGTGTTCTTGTTGATGTTGAGCACTGTGCCTGAAGCAACGTGTGTACCGTTTGATGTCGAAGGCGTTGTGCCGTCGGTCGTGTAGACAATTTCAGGATTGTTGAAGTTGGATGCGTTGTCGATGGTCATTGTCACGCTCACGCCGCCGGTGTATGTGCCGCCATCAGGTGAGAACGACAGTTTAGCCACGTCGTTTTCGAGGTCCTTGATGGCAACCTTTGTCCAGATGGCGTAGAGAGTGTTGCTTGCCACCTTGTCGGCATCGGTGTAGCCAGTCGGAGTGTAAGAGCCGCGACCAATCTTGATTACGAGTTCGCCGTTGGTGCCTGTCACCTTAGCCACGTAGCGGTTTGCCGATGCTTCGAGCACGTTGACGTTGCTTTGGTTGGTCAAGCCCACCGACTTGCGGATGGCGATGAGTTTCTTAATGGCTGCTTTCTTGTCAATCCAGTGTTTGAAGAACACGCAAGGTGTACCTGGAGAGCAGAGCATGAAGGCATTGGCTGCCTCTACGTCGCCAGTAAAGATCTTGTCGCTTTCTTTATATGTATCATGGTTGTCGACAAATGTAACAGCATAGCGTTGGTAAGTGTCCATGTGGATAAGTCCTGCAGGCTGGTTAAGGCTGCCGTTGCGTTTCCACACGAGTTTCGAGAAGTCGTAGGATGGAAAGGCTGCGTTCAACGCCCACTTAAATTCGAAGTCGAAGGCGGCTGATGTGCGGCCAGTCTTCTCAATCCATGCGGTGGTGTTGTCGTAGTTGTCCCAGTATTCGCCTACGGAGTAAGGCATCTGGGCTGACTCGTTGTACATCTTTGTATAGATGCCGCTGTAACCCTTTACCATATCATAACGCCAGCCAGCGAAGCCGATTTCGTTTTTGAAGAAGTCGAGGTAAGCCTTTACAGCATTCTGCACTGCCACGTTGGTGTGGTCGAGGTCACGGCTGCCGTCAAAGTTGTCGCCGGTGTCGTAAGCGCCTGTTGGCTTTGGTTGACCCGATGCACTTGCCATCTCGTCGTTGCAGCAGATAGCATCAAGACCGAGTTTGTAGGTTACACCTTTATATGTTTCTGTTGGGAAGTCGTACCAGTTTGTAGCACCGCTGCGGTGGTTGATTACCACGTCTTCAATGATGCCTGTGCCGAGCGACTTGAAGGTCTGCACCATCGACTTGAGTTCGGGGAGTGTACCGAACGACGAGTTGAAGTTGCTGAACCAGTACACAGGGTCGTAGCCCATCGAAGGATTTGATGCTGACTTGCCGGCATTAGGCACCCAAATCAAGTCGAAATACGACGAGAGTTCTGCAGCCTGCGACTGAAGCACTGACCACTTGGATTCCTTGTAAGAATCCCAATAAAAGCCCTGAAGCATTACGCCGCCGTAGTTAGCCGGCCAAGCGTATTCACCTTCTGCCTTTACCTGCGGCGCACACAACAACAACGCCACTACCGGGAGAAGTAATTTTGAAAAGATTTTTCTCATAAGAATATAGGTTAGATTCTAAAGTAATTTGATTAGTTTACAAATGTATTTCTTCTTTTTCAAACAAACAACTTTTCGCCCCTTTTTAACCAAAAAACCGCCATCACACCGACAAATGCCCCTGTGGAAGTCAATAACGAGACCCAACGCCTCCATTTCGAAGGACAACCCAACTAACAGCCCTTGATTTTTCGGCACGGCTCTTTCATTTAAAATGGTATGGAGGTAAAAAAATAGACAGAGATAGAGCGCCCCGTAGGCGGCGGCGCCTTCACTTCACCAACCGATGCGGTGATGATTATGGTGGGCGAAGAATAGGCTGAAAGCCTTACACAACCATAGCCCAGGGCAACGCCCTGGGTATAAACGCATTAGAAATAGCGCCCTGAAAGGGCAATCCAAATCACCAACGTTGCCGTTTTGTGTTGCCCTTTCAGGGCGCAAACACACAATCACCTATTACCCAGGGCGTTGCCCTGGGCTATGGTGGCATAAGGCTTTCAGCCTATCGCTCCATTCGCTGTGTCCCCTTTCTGGCATACCCTTCGCCGCCGCCGGGGGCATACGCCGATTCAAAAATTACCGCATTGTAGGACACGGAAACTCAAGCAGGGCTTGTTTTGCTCTGCCGTCGGCTTGCATTATCTTTGCATTATGAACAAGGAAATTCTAAAACTTGCCGTTCCGTCGATACTGTCAAACATTATCGTACCGTTGCTGGGGCTGATTGACCTGTCGATTGCGGGTCACATCGGCACGGCGGCGTTTATCGGGGCTGTGTCGGTGGGCGCGACGATGTTCAGCCTCACCTATTGGAATTTCGGGTTTCTTCGCATGGGCACGAGCGGCATCACGGCGCAGGCTTTCGGTGCACGCAACAAGGCACTGATGTCGGTGACGCTCTGCCGTGCGGTGGCTCTTGCTCTCGGGCTGGGGCTCGGGCTGATAGCAGTACGTGCGCCGCTCGGCAAACTATTTCTTTGGGTCATCGCACCGAGTGCGGAGGTGGAGGCGATGGCGAGCGAGTATTTCCAAATCATCATCTGGGGCGCGCCGGCGATGCTCGCCACCATGGGGCTGACTGGCTGGTTTATCGGTATGCAAAACACCCGCTATCCGCTCGTTGTGGCATTGGCGGTGAATTTCATCAACATCGGCGCAAGTGTGTCGCTGGTGTTTGCCGCCAAACTCGGTTTCGTGGGCATCCCTCTCGGCACACTCATTGCGCAGTGGTGCGGCTTCGGCCTGTCGATTGCTTTCGCCGCCAGACTTTTGCGGAAAAGCGGCATCGCCGTGAGCATCCGCCTGAGGGAACTGACCGACGGCATCGGGCGGTTTTTCCGCATCAACTCCGACATTTTTCTGCGTAGCCTGTGCATGATGGCGGTGATGCTATGGTTCACGGCGGCAGGAGCGCGCGAGGGCAACATGACGCTTGCGGTAAATGCGTTGTTCATGCAACTCTATATGCTCTACTCCAATTTTATGGACGGCTTCGCATACGCAGCAGAGGCTCTGGTGGGCAAATTCTGCGGCTCGGAAGACAACGCTTCGATGCGACGCTGCATCCGCGCTCTTTTCCGCTGGGGATGGGGTTTGGCGATTGTGTTTGCCCTTTGCTACGGCGGTCTCAACGAACCGATGATGCATATGTTTTCCGACGACACTTCGGTCATCGCCAACGCCTCACGCTATAGCCTTTGGCTCTGCGTTGTACCTCTGGCTGGCGTGGGAGCATTCCTTTGGGACGGCGTGTTTGTCGGGCTCACCGCCACGCGCTGCATGCTTTTGTCGCTCGTTGGCGGCTCGGCGGTGTTCTTTCTGCTCGCGTTGAACACACACCTCCTCCCCGACCCCAACCACGGACTTTGGCTCGCCTACTCGGCATTTCTCTCCGTCCGCGGCTTGATTCTTTGGCTCATTTTCCGTCGTAAGCAAGTACGCCGCTGAAATTCACGACGAGTATTTACCAAAAATTTCGATATTTACCTTTATATTTTCAAAAGTTGATATGTTTATATATCAACTAATTAGATATTTTTCAGTTTATATACATGCTAATTCCGCCGCAAAAATCGTTGCAAGCACGAAATTATGTATATATCTTAGCAGTACTGATAGAAAGAACCATTCACTATTATTATTTCAACCTCTTATGTTGGGAAACATAGAGAGTAAACAAAAAAGCGAGGCCCTATAAAAAGTCTCGCCTTTTTTTGTTTATATGTCTCTGGTTTATGTTAGTCGTAGATAAATGCCACGTTGTCCACATAAAGTGTCTGACCAATCGTGCCCTCGTAGGCTGTACCGCAGCCAGCGGAGAACATCATAATGATGTGGGTCGGCGTTGCCAACGGGCTATCCCATCCCACTTCCTGCACTGGTACGATCTTGCCTTTGCTGTTGCGTGCATAGTAAGGACGGCTCTTGTCGATGAGGTTCATATAACTCTTATAGTACGACTGCCCAACGATGTCGCCGTAGTAGATGCGCAAGCGGTGGTCGTTGACCCAGCCGTTTGTGCTCTTGGTGTAGCGCTCACGGCCTGTGCCCACGCGCTTTGCGTAGATGTTGCCCTGTGCGTCCTCCCAACGGCGCTGCAGAAGCACGAATGCCTCGCAGGCGTTCTGCCGTCCGGTAAGCGTCTTTTTCTTGCCGAAGCCGCTTGAATAGATCATCTGCGCATTGGCTGGAATTTCCACCTTATAGTCAAAGCAGAGATATTTTGGACGCTTGGTGAACTTCACGTTCATGTCGAGTTTGCTGTATGGGTTCTTGGTGCTGCTCACCGGCTCCACCATAGTGCCGAAATAGATACTGCCCGAAACGAGTACATCCATATTGACCACGCCGAGAGCCTTGACCTTCTCCATAATGGTGGACAACTTCACGCACTTGTTGCCAGCGCTGCGCTGGAACGGATAGACGGCGTTGCTGCCCTTCACCACGCCTGCCACCTTGGCGTAGACGTTGCTCGTTGCCCAAGGCGAGCCTCCGAGGTTGGAATATGCCTTGTTGCCGTTGATTGTCTGCGTAGGACCTATTTCGTATAAAGTCTTGCTTTTTCCTCCGATAATTGCCGACTCCTTAATGGTTCGGGTAACCCAGTGCTCAAAATCACCGAAAGCCACCTTTTCCTTCGTTTCGGCTTGCATTGTGCACACTGCAGAAAGCAGTGCCAATGCCATCAATAATTTCTTCTTCATTTCAATTTTAATTTCCGACGCCAAAATTAGTTATTTTCACGCAATTATGAAAATCCGCACCATCTGCGGCTATAAAAAATGATTGGCACTAACTTCACAGCCAATGCCAAAATGAGAATTGTAACAAAATCGAATTACTATTGGTCTCTTTCAGACTACGCCAAAGCTCAGTCCGTTATATCATAATTTATTATAAATCCACATCACTCAAAATCACTCTCCAGGAGTTGATTATGATGCTCGTGCTTATCCAGTTGCTGCCTTGCATAAAGAAGGTCATATTCCACTCGTCCTGACGGTCGAGGTATTCCTGATTGCTCATCGACGAGTTGTAGTTGCCTTTCACGAGAAGGGCGTAGTCGTTGACAGGGATAGAAAATACCTTGTCGCCTGTATCCTTCTTGTAGACAGTAAGCACGGTTTTCTGCCCGTCAACAAGGCGGTTGATGGTGAACTCCGCAACCACGACGCTAACCGCTGAGCCGTCGGAAGCCTTGGTCTCTGTGTTCATGCCTGCCGAGCCTGTGTAGATGCTCCACGGGGTGTAGGTCATCTGCTGATTGCCGAGCAGGGTATTGTCGTAGTTCAGATAACCGTTGGCGGATGTAATCTCATAGCGGAAAGCATCCTTGTCGATGGGTTCGCCGGAGATGTTTTGGAGAATCACGCGAATCACGTTGGTGTCCTTAGTGAGGTCGACCACGCCACGCTCGCGCGCCACAGAAACGGGCACCTCCGCATGGAAGAGCGGCGTGAGGTCGCCGTTGACTGCGCCGTCGGTATTGTTTACGAGACACGTGAGGTCAGCGAGGTTGTCGGCGTTGCCGAAGGTGTAACTGTTGGCCTTGCGCTCTTCGCCAAAGCCCCAAGTCACGATGCGTGTGGCATCCGAAGGAAGGCCGGCGAGATTGATGGTGTAGTCGCTATTTTTGAGTGCCGAAGCATCTGCATCGGCGGTGTATACAAGTCGATTGTTGGCGTTGTAGGCATAGAGTTTGACGCTGCTCACCTCGTGCGGTGCAGCATCGGCAAACTTCATATTACGGGTGAAGCAGATCTTGACGCTCGGACATTCGCTCTGGTCGTCGTAGATGCAACTGCTGAGAGCAGCAGTGGCAATCAGTGCAGCACCCATCAATAATTTTCCTATTAATGCCTTTGTATTCATTATTATCTTGCAGATTTTTATTTTTTGGTGAACGGCAGCCCGATCAAAGGCTGCCGCCCTATGGTTGGCACCGCTTATGCGGTCCGATTGTCAGTGTAGTTAGTCAAGAACAACGTCTTGCTTGATTGACTTCCAAGAGAGGACGTTCAAGCGAGCGGCTACGTAGTAGTTGTGCTCCTTACCAGGGATGATTACGAGTTCTTCGTCCTTATCCCATACGGCTGCACCGATACGAGTAACGCTTGAAAGAGTCAATTGGTAGATGTGGTTGCGGACAATACCCCAGAATGGGTTATCGCTTGTGCTGCTCAAGTGTTCGATAGGCACTTGATAGTAGCATGCGCCACCCTTCCAGCCAGTTACATCGCTTACGAGAGCAGCAGCCTCGCTACGGATGTATTGAGTAACAACAGCAGCATAAGCTGTAGCCTCAACAGTTGACCATACGCCGTTGTCGTTCTTTTGAAGTACGGCACCAGTCATCGAAGCAGGAGCAGTTGCGCCAGTAGCAGAAACTGAAACTACGCTCTTGTTGTTGTGAGTTGTAGTATATGCAAATGTGAGGTCTTCAGGAGCCAAGTTGACAGTCTTGTCTGCTGTGTACCAACGGAGTTTACCGTTAAGTGCGTTGACGATACGAGTCTTGAAAGCGTCCTCTGTGTAGAACACACCATCCTTACGGAAGAGGTTTTCTTCTTTCCAAGTTGCACCGCCGTCCTCTGAAATCTCGAGGTGAGCAGAAATAAGCATTGTAGTCACATTGGCCTTTTGCTCTGCAAGACCCTTCTGAGAAGCCTTAGGCACTGTGTTCTCGTGCAGATAGCAAGAGTTGAAAGCGGCAGCAGCCTCGTTCCAAGAGTAGTACTCAAGGTTCTTGTAAGTACCCTTTTGGTCAGACTTTACAGCAATGTTGAAGTCGTAGTCGTCGTCGGCACCTGCAGTGTAGTTCTCATCCTTAGCCCAGAAACTGCGGAATTCAGCAGCAGAGTTCCAGCCAGTGAAAGGAGCAGTAGTAAGCCATGCGTTGTCAACGTTCTTGATGAGATAGCCAGACTCGTTGATTGCATTCTCATGCCAGCCGTCGATAACGATGCGAGCCTGAACCTTTGCGTTGTTTACGTAGATATCCTCAGTGGTTACGTTAAACACATATTTTGTCTTGCTTCCTTCTGTGATTGTAGTCACGCCAGCAGCAGGAGTCATGTTCAACTTAGCAACTGTGCGCTCAACATAGATGTCGACTGGGTTAGCAAGAGCAGCCTCGCGAGTTTCGCAGATGTTGGCTGCTGTTACCTGAGTTGCAGTCACAACCTTGCTGTCGTCAGAGTATGACGAGTTTGTAAGGATGAGGTCACCCTTTGCAGGAGTTGTTGAAACGGCTTTGTCCTCTACAACTGCGAGCACTTCGGCAAGAGTTTTGTTTTTGAGCGAGTTAACGTCGTCGTAGTTAAGCACAGCAAGCACCTGAGTAGGTTTCACCTTTGTAGGACCAAGGATGATTGTAGCGTTCGACTTTCTCTCTACGCTTGTGCCTGCAGTAGATGTTTCTGACAGGGTAAGGAAGCCTGTTGAGCCTTCGTCAATCAGTGTGCCCGATGTAAGGAAGTTTCCTGCTGCATCGTAGAACAAGAAGATTGAGTTAGCCAATTTCACAGAACTTTCTGCCTCTGAACCGTATTCATAGCCACCGTCGGTGATGGCTTTTGTTCCGGCATTTGTCATGCCAAGGCTGATTGACATAAATGAGTTACCGTCTTCGGAACCGGTAGTGTTTTTTGGCTCTTCGCTTGAACATGCCGTGAAAGCTAGGGCGATAGCACCAACAGCAATTGATTTTAAAAGTTTCATCTTAATACCGTTTTTGTTTTATATAAATATGTTATTTCATTCTTTTCTTCAATTCCTCAAGATTTGCCTTGGCTGCCTCGAGATTGCCGGCTGCCTCGAAATGCTTGAGCGCTGCCTCTTTGTCGCCGTTGCGTGCAGCAAGCACACCGCGGGCATTCTCTGCCTCGGCACTGTTGCCAGCCTTCTTTAGGAAGTTGGTCGCGCTTTGGAGGTCGTTGCGGAGTAGGGCTGCACAGGCTGCGTTGGTGTTGGCGAGTTCGCTTTCGGGATACATCCTTACGGCTACGTCAAACACTTGGCAGAATTCCTGGCTACCGGTCTCGTAACTGTTTGCCACGTGGTACATCTCGTTGAGCGAGAGGTTTTGCGGACGCTCTTTGATGATGCGGCGCGCTTCTTCAAGGCTGAACTGGCGGATGTTGTAGGAAATCTTGTAGTCCGTGCGGCGGAGCGACGGATAGAGACCTTGCTTGATGTCCGACTTATAGAAATCGGGGTATTTCTTTGCCAATGTCTCGTCCTTCTGGTCGGGAGTCAACTTGGTGTTTTCCACAATCGAGGCGAAGCCTGCTGGCAGGGAGTCGCGGTTCTTGTCCACATAGGCGTAGACGCCGTCCCAGTCCTCGGCTGTGCTCTCGGTGGAGAACACGCTGTGCGGAATTTCGCTGTAATATTCCTCAAGGTAGTCCTCAAGCGCTTTCGTACGGTTGGCTGCCAGGACTTCGTTGTTGGCATATTTGCCGTCGGGCGACGCATAGCCGTGGAGGCTGATGCCAGTGATTGTCACGTCGGAATCCTGACGCACCACGTCGATGGTGTTACGGATTTTTGCCAACTCGGCTTGGTTGTTGCCAAACGTCGGGCGGATGTCGTATTTGTTGATTACGAAGTTCAGGCGTGCGCTACCTTCGATTTCGCGGCTCTTGATGGCCTCAGGCACGGGAGTGATGAAAGCGTAGCGATAGTCCCAGTCGGGAGTGATAAGTCCTGACGGAGCGATGGGGTTATAGGCGGTTTCGCCAATCTGCGTCTGGCTACAGCCACATGTGCCCTCGCCTACTACAACCTGCGAGCCCGACATCCAGTCCTTATAGTCGCACCATGCGGCATAGTGCTCGGTCTGTGCCTTGCCGTTGTGGCGCTGCGCAACGAAGACGGGATTTTCGGTTGCCGACTTGTTGTTGCGCTGGTAGAAGATGTAGCGCTTGCGACCCATCACCTCTGCCGACTGAAGGCTGAGGGTGTCGGTGCCGTTGACGAGCATCGGGGTGTAGACCAATCCGCGGTTGGAAGCGAGGCTGAGGCTGTCGAGCACGAAATCGAGGTCGACAGAAACGCGGTCGCCGCTGCGGACGGTGTGGAGGTTGGCAACTTTCACGCTACCGTCGACAAGTGTCTGCTGGATAGCGCTGAATGCCGTGGCAGCAGTCGCTGCTAAAAATAATATGATGAATGCTTTCTTCATTGTCAGAACACGTAAACGAGGTTAATAGCGGCCTTCGTCGGACCGAAATAATTGTGATGCTTTCCACTTTCGATTTTGTCGCCACACTCCACGCATTTGAAGCGATCATAGCGGCTATAAACGTAGCCAATGCCCAATTCTGCCTCGAGGTTCCAGTGGCGAGCAAGCGTCCATGAGTAGCCGTAGGCAAAGCCCACTCCTGCCATCCAACCTTCAAAGCGGCTGTCGCGAAACTTGCGCCAGTCGGTGCCAAGAAAATGCACATTGGTCTTGAAGCCGCCGATGTTGTACTGTCCGCCAAGTGCATGGAGGCCGATAAAGTGTCCCATCATCTTGTCGCAAAACCAATAGCGCGCTTCTGGCTGCACGAGCCAGTGCTTCCATTTCTTGTTGTCGTTAAATGTCCAGCCATTGTAGTTTCCAGACACGTCGAGTGTCCATTTAGGCGCGAGCGACAGCTCAACGCCTAAGTTGGCGTTGGCTGTCGCGTCATAAAGCAAGTTTGTTTTCAGTGATGCTTTCTGTGCATAAGCACCATTAGGCAAAGCATACGCCGCCAAAAATAACAGTGAGACAACAATCTTAACGGCGCTCACATTCTTTACCCTTTCAGCAAAATTCATTCTATATACTAATTTGGCTATCATTTCTAAAATTATCGGCCATCATTTTCTTTTCGATTGCAAAGTTACAACCATATCACACGCCGCGTTTGGTATATTTCCACAAAAATTCCGTTAACACTCAATTTATATTTACCCCCCCCCCGTTAATTTTTGTTAATTTCATTAATTTACCATATTTTCGAGCCGCAAACGACCCATCTTTTCTCACTGATTTTCAACAAAAAATGACAAAAAATCAACGAAAATTTTGCAATTGGAAATTTTCGGTATATATTTGCAAATACACTGGGGATGAACAGGCGACATAACGTGAATTTACCAAGATAATGGTGGTAAAAAACCAATAACGAAGAAAAATAACATAAATAAGGGTAAGAATACAGGATGAACTTAATGGAATTTGGCACATACTTATGCAACGGCATTGTTGCTCTCGCTTTGGGAGTGGCGCTGATGTGCTATCAGACGAGCGAAAAGGTGACACGCGACTACAACCGCGCGCGCCGCTACCTCGCCTACTGCAATTTCATTGGTGCAGCCACCGACGCCATCGCCGTGACGATAATCATCTACGGTCATTCGGCTCATATGCTCAAAACATTTCTCGTGCCGGCAGTCTACTATGCCCAAGTGGGGCTTGCGGCATTTGCTCTCTTGTCTATTGTGCGCTCGGAGAGGTCAAATTTCCGCAACTCGATGCTTTTTGCCACGCCGCTCATAGCCATCCTGCTCGCCTACACGGTCGTGCTGTTCAGCGCACCTGAGTTCGACATGACACTAAGTGGCTACAGCGCATTCTGCGCCACGCGTCAGTCAAGATTTCTCTCAATAAGCCTCCGAGTAGCGTTGCTCGTTGAGAGTGCCGTTCTGCTCTACTGGACCACAAGCGACACCGTGGAATACTGCAAACGCGCCAACGCCACCCTCTCGGGCACAGCCAACATCAAAGCGCGCCGGGCATCGCGGCTAACGATGATGCTATGGGGATATTTCGTCATAGCCATCATCAATTCGCTTCCGCTGCCCACCGCAGCGAAAATCATACTGATGTGGCTCAGCATAGCCATGTTCGTGGCATCAACGATTATGGCAATCAATTTCAGTTCAAGTTTCGTAATCGTAGAAAAAGAAATGGAGGCTGAAGAGAAAGCCGAAAAAAAGACAACGATTAAAACCACCAATACTCTAAACACTAACAAGGAAGACAAACAATCACCAACCAAACCAACGATGGACACATTAATCGAAAATTGGAAACGCAATGCCAAAAAACAGTATCTAAAGGAAGGCATTACACTGTCGGCGGTGGCGCACAAGATTGGAGTAAGCCCACGCCTGCTATCGGAATATCTGAACAATGTAAAGGGGATGAATTTCAACACTTGGATTAACTCAATGAGAATTGACGAAGTGAAAGCGGAAATCGAGAAATCGCCCGCCACGCCATTGGTAGAAATTGCGCAGAAAGCCGGCTTCACCGACTCCTCGGCAATGACAAAAGTGTTCAAGCGCTTCACCGGCATGACCCCCACCCAGTACCGCAACGAAACCGCCCCCCAATCGACAGAAGAAGAATAACAAAGGAGAAATAATCACCACACGAAAGCCGCCTACGGGCGGCTTTTAGTCTATTGCAGAATGACAAAAAATGCGAGTTGATGAAGAGTAGGCTGAAAGCGTTATTCTACCATAGCACTAAGTTTGCCGAGCGGCATTAAGATTGCAAAGCGGCGACATATGGTTAGGCTGAAAGCCTTAAACCACCATAGCCCAGGGCAACGCCCTGGGTAATAGGTGATTATGCGTTTGCGCCCTGTAAGGGCAACACAAAAACGGCAACGTTGGTGATTTGATTATGCAAGTCGGCGAAGAGTAGGCTGAAAGCCTTAAACCACCATAACCCAGGGCAACGCCCTGGGTAACAGGCGATTGTGCGTTTACGCCCTGTAAGGGCAACACTAAACCGGCGACGATGGTGATTTGTGTTGCCCTTTCAGGGCGCCATTCCTAATGCGTTTATACCCAGGGCGTTGCCCTGGGCTATGGTAGAATAAGGCTTTCAGCCTAAACTTATATCGGAACTCTGCACACTCGATGACATGCTAATACAAAAACACCAACCCCCTGCATAAAAAAAACAAATCCGACTAATCTCTCGATCCGTCGGATTCCTTAACCTATGATTCACTTATTTGTTGTTGTTGCTTTTCAATAACAATAACGCAAAGGTAAACATTTTATTGTAGTGTAACAAATCTTATTCTATCTAATTGGATGATATTCCACAAATGCCTCCATTGCCTCATAGGATGCAAGTCCAAGACTGCTGTAGAGTTGCGCAGTGGCGCGGTTGCGGTCTTCGGCGCGCTGCCAGAACAAGCGGTCGTCGTCGCCGAGGAACGGAGCGTTCTCCATCTGCGACTGGTGCTTGAGGATGGTGTTACGCTTGAAGCGCAATTGCTCAGGGCTCATCGGCACAGCCATCTCAATGTGGTCGATTTCCCACTCTGCCCATGCGCCGCGGTACATCCAGATGCGGCAGTCGTTCATAAACTCAGCACCCTCGTCGAGGAGTTCGTCGATGGCAGCAAGCACTGCATCGGTGCACACGCGGTGTGTGCCGTGAGGATCAGCGAGGTCGCCAGCCACGAAAATCTGGTGAGGCTTAACCGAAGAAATCAAATCCTTGACAATCTTCACGTCGCGCTCTGAGAGGTCGCCCTTCTTGATTGTACCAGTCTCGTAGAACGGCAGGTCAAGATGGTGAACATTTTCAGGCTTCACACCCATCCAGTTGCAGGCAGTCTTAGCCTCAGCGCGGCGGATGCGACCCTTGAGGAAACGCAAGTCGGCAGAGTCAACGTCGCCAGCATGTTTAGTGGCGAGGAACTCCTTGATTTCTTTCGATTTCTGATTATAGAGGTCGGAGTCAAGTCCGAATTCTTTCTTGATTTGATCCATCACAAGGATGTAGCGGAACATATCCTCATCGCCCACTGCGATGTTGCCCGAAGTCTCGTAAGCCACGTGCACGTCGTGCTTCTGGTCAACGAGGCGTTTCAGTGTGCCGCCCATTGAGATTACGTCATCGTCGGGGTGCGGGCTAAACACAATCACGCGCTTTGGATATGGGTTGGCACGCTCTGGACGGTCGGTGTCGTCGGCGTTAGGCTTGCCACCTGGCCAGCCAGTGATGGTGTGCTGGATGTCGTTAAACACCTTGATGTTAACATCGTATGCTGAGCCGAACTGTGCTGCCAACTCGTTCAAGCCGTGCTCATTGTAGTCGCTGCTTGTGAGTTTAAGGATAGGCTTGCCAGTCTGCTCGCAGAGCCATGCAATGGCGCGGCGAATCATCTTGTTGTTCCATTCGCACGAAGTAACGAGCCATGGGTGGCAAATGCGCGTAAGACTCTCGGCTGCTGAAAGGTCGATGACCACCTTTGCATTGCGGTGCATCTGGAGGAACGATGCCGGAACGGCTTCCGACTGCTTGTCCTCTACAACCGACTTCACAATCTTTGATTGGTTTTCGCCCCAAGCCACTACAAGCACTTTCTTTGCATTGAGGATGTTGCTGATGCCGAGTGTAATAGCCGTGGTCGGAGCAACTTCGAGAGCGTAGGCACTCGAAACGCTGCGGCGCACTGCACTGTCGATAAGCGTCATGCGGCACGACGAAGAGAGTTGCGTGCCCGGCGCATTGAATGCAAGACTGCCGGCAACGCCGATTTCGCAAATCACGAGGTCAAGACCTCCGCATGCGTCGATTTCTGCCTCGTAGGCGCGGCATCCTTCGTAGAGGTCGGCCTTGGCTGTATTCTGGTCGAATGAATGGATATTTTCTGGTTTGATATTGACCTTGTCGAGGAACAACTTGTGCAGGCGGTCGAGCGTCGTTGCAGCGCCCTCCTCTGCCTGATAGAATTCAAACAGGTTGAACACTACCACGTCGGCAAAGTCAACTTCCTTATTCTCGTATCGTTTGATGAGTTCCGCATAGACCGGGAGCACACTGTTACCAGTGCCGAGGGCTATTACGCACTTACCTTTCTGGTCGGTGTTCTTCTTGATTGTCTCAACAACGTCGTCGGCAATCATGCGAACACCGTCGTCGGTTGTCTCGGCTATCTGGGTAAACACTTTCTCTTCCCGGCACAAAGATGCATATTCAATCTTGTTTTCCGGTGCATAATACCTCTTCGGGATGAGGTCGAGTTTGATTTGGGAACTTAAATTAGTTTTCATTGTCAGAACCTTATTTTCGGTTGTTGCAAAGTTATATGTTCTTGCAAAAAAGAACAACTGCTTTTGACAACAATTAACTTTTAGTGACTTATTTTTTGGTTTATGCTGCTTGTATTGCTGTACAAAAATAGCGACAATATCCGAGATTTCAAAAATTATCGTTAATTTTGTATCAAAAATTTCTAACATAAACATTAATACTATGCGTTTAATTATCGAGCCAAACTACGGTAAAGTATCTGAATGGGCAGCAAAATATGTTGCATCGCGTATCAACGAAGCAAACCCTACGGCAGAGAAGCCTTTCGTGCTGGGATGCCCAACAGGCAGTTCCCCTATCGGCATGTACCGCCAACTCATCGAACTTAACAAGGCTGGCAAAGTGTCGTTTGAGCACGTCGTAACCTTCAACATGGACGAATATTGCGGACTTCCAGAAGAGCATCCTGAAAGTTACCACTCATTCATGTGGAACAACTTCTTCAGCCACATTAATATAAAGAAAGAAAACGTGAACATCCTCAACGGCAACGCCGAAGACCTCGAGGCTGAATGCCGCCGCTATGAGGAGAAGATTGCAAGTTACGGTGGCATCGACCTCTTCCTCGGTGGCGTAGGTCCTGACGGACACATCGCATTCAACGAGCCGGGCTCGTCGCTCACTTCGCGCACCCGCCAGAAAACTCTTACGCTCGACACGAAGATTGCCAATTCGCGCTTCTTCGACGGCGACATCAATAAAGTGCCTTCCACCGCACTCACCGTGGGCGTTGGCACAGTGATGGCTGCCAAGAGCGTGCTCATCATCGTGAACGGCTACAACAAGGCGCGCGCCCTTCAGCACGGCGTTGAAGGCGCAGTGTCGCAGATGTGGACAATCTCTGCCCTCCAACTCCACCAGAAGGCTATCATCGTTGCCGACGAGCCTGCTACGATGGAACTCAAAGTGGCAACCTACCGCTACTTCAAGGACATCGAGAGCCAGCACCTCGACCCTTCTACCCTGTTGAAATAACCAACGCACAACAACAAGAGGGCACACATCAATAAGCACCCCCTCAACAATAAGCAAAAGCGGACGCCCAGCGCCCGCTTTTTTACGCCCTCCGCCCTCAAAATTTTCCATTTTGTGCAGTTTACACCCCCAAAAACTTTCCATTTTATGCAGTTTACACCTCTACACTGCTGTTTTTTCTGCACATTAGCAAAGTTCTGCTTTTTTTAGCAATAAAAGCGCCCCGTAGTGGGTGCCACCAGCACCAGCCTATGCCT
>CAVAPE010000022.1:0-30217 GCA_963590405.1 Eubacterium sp. CAG:180
TGAGTTAAAACGCAAACAAGTTCAACTTTTTCTCCTCCAAAAGACAAGTTTTACAAATCTCTTGCCTAAATTTGCACTTGCTACTGGAATCTACCCTTCTTGAAGTTGATATAAATGAACTTTCGTTGAATGCAGATTAACTATGTAAGATATTTAGATGGAAAAAAAGAGACATACAAGAAAACCATATGAATCCACTAAAGAATTTTCTGATATGGTTTGTGAACCCCAACTTGATTTATTCTTTAACAATGGAGAAAATGAAAGACAAGAAAAAGGCACACTAAGAGTTCTGTCACTATTTTCTGGTTGTGGTGGTATGGACTTAGGTCTTGAGGGTGGTTTTATCTGTCACAAAAAATCCGTCACTAATGAGGATTACATTCTTCATGCCATCAATGAAGATTGGGTAATGCTTAAGCGGAATGTTTTTCGCACAGTTTTTGCTTGTGACATATTGGATGAGGCAAGATTGACATGGGTGAGATATATGTCAAGATTTGGCATCAATCCTGATATATATCACCTTGCAAGCGTTGTTGATTTAGTAAAATTACATCGAGAAGGTCAGGACGTTTTTCCACATAACATAGACATAGTTACTGGAGGATTCCCATGCCAAGATTTCAGCGTGGCTGGCAAGAGAAAAGGGTTTAATTCCACCGTTTCTCATAATGGAGAAAAAAGAATAACCGACAATCCTTCAGAAGAGACACGCGGTAAGTTGTATATGTGGATGAAACAAGTAATTGACATTGTTCAACCTAAAATGTTTATAGCAGAGAACGTTAAAGGTCTTGTTAGTCTTGGAGACGTAAAGAATATAATCCAAAAAGATTTTTCATCGGCAAATGGAAATGACTATATCGTTCTTAATCCTCAGATTCTTCATGCTGCCAATTATGGCGTTCCAGAAACAAGAGAGCGTGTAATATTCATTGGTATAAAGCGTTCTGCTTTGTCGCCAAAAGCAATTGATGCATTGGAAAGAGAAGAAATCCCAGATGAATACAATCCATATCCTAAGCCTACGCATAACTTTAATTGTCTTAATGACAACCTACCCAAGCCTGTCTGCTGTAGAGACATATTTCAAAACTTGGCAGAACCATCCGAATCAAATGACCTTGCTCAGAAAACATACTCTATGGCAAAATTACTAACGCATGGCCAAGGTCAAACCGAAATAGATTATGATGGATTGGCACCAACGATACGTTCCGAACATCACGGAAATATAGAATACCGCCGTTTGTCTTATGAGCATGGCGGAAAGAACACCGAGGAACTTGATAAAGGATTGTGCGAACGAAGATTAACTCCTCGTGAGTGTGCTTTAATTCAAACATTTCCACCTGACTATCCATTTGTCTTCTACAAACCTAATTCAAGCAAATACGCTGTTAGTCCCTCAGGTGCTTATAAGGTAATTGGTAATGCTGTTCCTCCAATGTTGGCTTTCAATATTGCCAACAGAATACAAAACATCTGGTCTTTATACTTTGAATAATATGAAAGCAGAACACAATATAATCGCAATACGCAAAAAAGATATAAATCTTGCTCATGAGGCTTTTGTAGACCTCATGGATAAAACTGAAAATATTCTCAATTCAGAATCCCACTTAAAGCCAAATAGTTATAAGCAGTTGACCTCTTCTACACTCGAATTATGCGCTGTTGACAAAATCAAAATGGCTTGTGCAGACTCTCCATTCGATGCAGATGAGGTGCAACTCATTTCTGGACAACGATTTCCAGACATCGTAGCAAACCAATATTATGGCATTGAAGTAAAGTCTACAAAAGACAACCATTGGACATCTATAGGAAGTAGTATAGTTGAAACTACCCGTGTGGAAAATGTTGACGATATCTATATATTATTTGGAAAATTGGGTGGAGATATCCCTCAGTTCAAATGTAGACCTTATCAAGATGTGCTTTATGATATAGCAGTAACCCATTCTCCCAGATACCTCATAAATATGGATTTAGAAAAGGATGAAACTATATTTTCAAAAATGGGAACGGACTATGACTCGTTCAGAAAATCCTCAGACTGCATATCATTAGTCAGAAATTACTATAGGAAAAAAGCTGAATATCAAGGCAAACAAGAGATGCCGTGGTGGATAACCTCGGACAACATTGAAAAAGCATACTCATTCAACATCAAACTATGGAATTCTCTTGAAATTGGGGAAAAAAGAAAGTTGCAAGCCAAATGTATGATTCTTTTCCCAGAAGCTCTTAACCCAGCACGAAGTATGTCAAAATACAACAATACCACTCTTTGGTTATGCTCATATAATCAGGTAGTGAACCCAAATATTCGAGACCTTTATTCTGCTGGTGGAAAAATAACCCATATTAACGGGGAACGTCTTGAAACTCCAGTTGCACAAGTATTCAACATCATTGTAGACTATGCTGATGAGATAAAAGCATTATTGCTACACCCTTCTAATGAACTTTACGCCATGATTAAGGAGTATAATCCTGAACTTCTTAAATATGACAATATGTTTGTCGGATGGGTTAACCAGTGTAAAAAATTTGCAGATGCGAACAATGTTCCTATTGTTGATTGGATAAAGGAGAAACCTGTCTTTTTGTTTTCAAAATAGAATATTGGCAAATCTTATATTAGTTAAAGTGGTATACAACAACGCTTTTGGAGTTGCAAATTCTATTATATTGTGAATAGTTGTGAAAAAGTTAATATTTTTTGTGCGGAAAATTTGCGGGATTGAAAAATTCGCCATATCTTTGCACTCGCAAAACAAACGCAAGGTGCCATAGCTCAGTTGGTAGAGCAAAGGACTGAAAATCCTTGTGTCCCCGGTTCGATTCCTGGTGGCACCACTTTCTAAGGGTTGAAGCAAAGGTTTTATTACGTGTTGGTGCCATAGCTCAGTTGGTAGAGCAAAGGACTGAAAATCCTTGTGTCCCCGGTTCGATTCCTGGTGGCACCACAAAAAAGCAGTTAAGAGAAATCTTGACTGCTTTTTTGTTTTATTGCATACCTGAAACTCAGGCTATCCCAAGCACCATTTCCAGTAGGGCAGAACTTGGATTTCCCCGAAGTCGTCCTTTATGGTCTGCTCCTCATCGTAGGTGATGATTAGCCGTTGGCGACAAGGTTGTACTGCCGGTAATTTCTGCAATGCCGAAACTTCCCGTTCATAAGTTGATTTGTTGGAAGAAATACTGTAGGCAACCTGAATAGCCGTTCGCTCCTCTGGGATATAAAAGTCTACCTCTACGTTTGAGTTGTAGAAAAACACCCTTTCATTGTCCTTGTCGTGCCCGTACTTTCTGAAAAGCGTGACGGCTACCAGATTTTCCAGAAGCGACGTTTCGCCATCCAAAAGGAAAAGGTTCAGCAAGCCGTTGTCCACAAAATAATACTTTGAAATGGTTTCCTTTTCAGCAAACGAAGAGGTGATGTTGTGCAAGCGCAGCAGCAACCATGAGTCCTCGCAATATTGCATATAGTTACTTACAGTGGGCACGCTGATTTTTCCGCCAACAGTCGACAGAATCTTGGCAAGCCGATTGTAGGAAATGGGCTGTTTTACGCTTTCCGCCACCTTTCTCACCATCAGTCGCAACAGGTTGGGGTTGCTGATGCTGTTGCGGCTGCAAATGTCACCCAAATAAATCTTCTGGAAAGTGCTACTCAGATAGTTACGCTTCACAGGCAATCCGATGCTCTCTGGCAGTCCGCCCCAATGAAAGAAATCCGAGTAGGCGCGTTTCATCTGTGCTCTGCTCTCAGTGCCAAGCAGAGATTGTTCGTTGTAAGGCTGACCGATATAGTCAAAATATTCCTTGAGGTTGAAGGGGTAAACCTCCACCGTGAGATAGCGACCGCCCAATGTGGTCATGATTTCGCTGGAAAGCATCTTGGCATTGCTACCAGTGATGTAGACCCGATACTTGGTGTCGGCAAGGCGTCTGGCGAACTTTTCCCATCCAGCAATGTTCTGAATCTCGTCAAGAAACAGAATCGGACGTTTGTCCGACATCTCGGCATGGCATTCCAAAATGAGGTTGAAGTCGGCAGAGGAGAAGTCAGACAGACGGTCATCCTCAAAGTTGAGATACAGCATTTCATCCCATCCGTAGCCCTTTGCCAAAAGGCTCTGCATCTTCTGATAAAGCAGAAATGACTTGCCAGCACAGCGGACACCGACAAAGACGTAGCACGGAAATCCGTCCATATCGATGTCTCTGTGATGCACTTGATAACGCTCCACCTCATGGCGGTTGTCGGTGAGAATCTGCTTAAGCAATATCTTGTCCATAACGAAATTTGTAAAGTGACACTTTATAAAACACCGCAAATTTATAAAATGCCATTTAATAAAACCAAAAATTGGGGCGAAAATTTCAGGGCAGTGGCTAATGTTGGGGCTTTGGCAGACGCCGTCGAGAAATAGCCTATTAGTCGCATAACTTGTTCCGATGGTTTGCTGGATAGAACAAAATCCGGTGGCAAGTGTTTATTTTGCATAACAAATCTTGAACAAACTAAAGAAAACAATTATGAAAAGATTCTTTTTGGCAGCGGTTCTCGCTGTAAGCGCTGTGTTTGGAATGCAGGCTGAGGACATCGCCTTCAGCGTAAAGGCTGGTGTTGGTACATCTTCTTGGGTTGGCAAGGACTCTCCATCGAATTCTGCACGTTTTGCTTATCGCGTAGGCTTTGGCGTTGACGTGCCTATCACTGGTAAATTCGGCTTCCAGACTGGTATCAACTTCGAAGGTCTCGGCGTAAGCACTCCATTGGTTAAGACTGAAGAAATGGGCATGAAGATAGATTCAAAATTCAAGGCTACTCAACTCTATCTCGAACTGCCTTTGATGGCAACCTTGCGCTACGGCGTGGGCAGCGGCAACCTTGTGTTTAACGCTGGTCCGTACCTCGGTGTTGGCGTTGGCGGCAATACAAAAATTGAAGTTAACCAGGGCAAAACTAGTTCGAAAACTTTCGGCGACAACGGTCTTAAGCGTTTCGACATGGGCGTGGGTCTCGGCGTAGGCTATGAGTTCTCTAAGTTCCTCGTAGGCATCGACACTCGCTACGGCTTCCTTCACCTCTCAAAAGGTGCTCAGGACTACAACATTGCAATGTTTGTAAACTTCGGATATCGTTTCTAATTTTAGACTTTATATAATGTGATTAAGGCGCACCCGCGACGGGCGCGCCTTTTTTTAGGCAAAAAACAACGGCTTTGTATCGTTGTTTGGAAACAAAGTGCTATATTTGCGGCATAATCAAGCAATATGGGTTTTAACAAACTAAAAGTTGTGTTGACCGAAGAAGCACAAGCCTTCTTGGACGCTCAACCGTTCAAGGCTCAGCAGAAGATATACTACAACATCTTCAAAGTTGAGGAAGGAGTGATGAAGGTTGACATCTTCAAAAAATTGGAAAACACCGAGATATGGGAGTTCCGCACTCTCTACAATGGTATCTGCTATCGACTTTTCTCCTTTTGGGACACAGAAGAAGAAACCTTGGTTATTGCCACGCACGGTATAGTCAAGAAAACACAAAAGACGCCTCCAAAGGAAATAGCCAAAGCGGAAGAGATAAGGAAAGAGTATTTTAACAGCAAAAAGAAATAGCATTATGGCACAGATGAAATTGATACCAGCCGACGATATGAAAGATAAACTCTGGGGTAAAAGAGGTACACCAGAGCGCGAGGCAATGGAGGCCAAACTCAAAGAAGAGGTCAACGCCTACATTGTTGGTGAAGCCATACGCAAGGCTCGCTTGGCCCAGAACCTCACACAAGAGCAATTGGGTGAGCGGATTGGTGTGCAACGTGCCCAAATTTCTAAACTTGAAAAAGGCACAAGCGTTATCACACTGCCAACAATGAGCCGTGTGTTTCAGGCGCTGGGCATCGCAACGGCAACCCTCGATTTGGGTATTGCCGGAAAGATTTCATTGTGGTAAAAACGACTGCCTATTTTTTAGTCCTTCGAAACCGTAGGTATTCACTTGGAGGAATTTACGGAAAAATAGGTATTGTGGGCATTGGGTAATTGCACGAATTTTACAACCGGAAAAATCAACCATAAACAAGCAAAACAAAATGAAGAAAATCGGTATTTTTTTCGGTTCTACAACAGGAACAACAGAAAGCGTGGCAGAGAAGATTGCCAACAAACTCGGCGTTGACGCCGCCGACGTGCACAATGTAGGCTCTGCCTCGGCTTCCGATGCCGCTGGCTACGATGTGCTTCTGCTCGGCACATCGACATGGGGCGCGGGCGACATGCAGGACGACTGGTACGACTTCCTCGATGCTCTCAAGGGCGAGGACCTCAGCGGCAAACTCGTTGCCCTGTTTGGCTGCGGCGACTCGTCGTCGTTCAGCGACACATTCTGCAGCGCTATGGGCGAAATCCACGAGGGACTCGCCGAAACTGGTTGCACATTTATCGGCGCAGTAAGCACCGACGGCTACACCTACGACGACTCGGCTGCCGTAAGCGGCGACAAGTTTGTTGGCCTTGCCCTCGATGAGGTCAACGAGGACGACAAGACTGACGAGCGCATCGACGCTTGGGTTGCCCAACTGAAGAGCGAAGGCATCGAATAACCCTCACTTGCAATTTCTTCACTACGACAACTATGGATTTGGCCAACACAATGCTTTCAAGCGAGTTGCAGGTGTTTCTCAACTACGTTTACGAATACAAAAAGGGGGTGCGCAACATGGTGCTGTGCACCCTCAGCCGCCGCTACATCGCTGCGGCGGTAGGGCGGCTCGAAAGCCAGGGCATCTGCCACTTTGAGCAGAGCGCCGGCGAGCGCAACGTGAACTTGTATTTCGGCAAACCGGAGTGCATCGCAGCCGTGCGACAGTTCATTGTGCGCCCGCTCAACCAGTTGTCGCCGGAGGAGGACTTTATCCTCGGAGCGCTGCTGGGCTACGACATTTGTCTGCAGTGCGAGCGGTTCTGCACCCGCAAGAAGCGCGTGGAGATGGCTCAATGCGTAGGGTAGAACGAAATCTTTGTTTCTTTTTGGCGGGCTTTTTTGGAATAATTTTCTGACTGCGAAGGTTGGCTATGCGGGAATAAACCGCGAAATTTGCAGCAGAATTATGAAAGAGATGGCAACGATAACAACGTGGAACGAGGCACCGGCTGTGCGCGATGCTTTCGTGCGACTCAACCGCCAGTGGATTGAACGGTATTTCAAAATCGAACCGTGCGACGAGAAAATTTTTGCCAATCCGGGTAAGATTGTCGACGATGGCGGCGAGATTTTCCTCGCTCTCGTAGACGGCAAGGTTGCTGGATGTTGCGCCTTGGTGAACCACGGCAACAGCCATTATGAGTTGGCAAAGATGGCGGTCGACCCCGGTTTTCAGGGGCACCACATCGGTCTGGCACTGGGCGAGGCGGTGGTGGCTGAAGCGCGCCGCAGAGGTGCTACCGTGCTGTCGCTGGAGGCAAACACTGCCCTCGAAGCGTCGGTGGGGCTCTACCACAAACTGGGCTTCGTGGCGGCTGAATGCCCGCACCCGGCCTATGGGCGTTGCAATCTCTACATGGAACTGAAAAAGGATTTGCTATGAAAGGGTTTTCGGAAGAAGAGATGAAGCGATATAGCCGTCAGTTGCTGCTCGACGGCTTCGGCGTGGAGGGGCAGGAGCGTCTCCGCGACAGCAGGGTGATAATCGTTGGTGCCGGCGGACTGGGGTCGCCCGTGGCTTACTATCTGGCGGCGGCTGGCGTGGGGCATCTCGCCATTGCCGACGGTGACCGCGTGGACCTCTCTAACCTTCAGCGACAGATTCTGCACTCATCGCTCGACCTCGGACGCGCTAAGGTCGACTCTGCTCGCGAGCGCCTCACCAACCTCAATCCTAACATCAAGATTACCACCTATCAGGAGTTTCTCACCGACGTGACCGCTCCGCAGATTTTCAAGGACTACGATTTCGTGCTTGAATGCAGCGACAATTTCCAGACGAAATACTTGGTGAGCGATGCCTGTGTGGCGGTGGGCAAACCGTTCTCGCTCGGCGGCATACGCATGCTCGGCGGACAGACCATGACCCACGTGCCCGGCTCGGCTTGCTACCGCTGCCTCTTCCCGCAGGCTCCCGACCCGAAGACCGTGCCCAACAGTTCTACGGTGGGTGTGCTCGGCGCCGCCGTGGGCATCATCGGCAGCATACAAGCCACGGAGGCAATCAAATACATTGTGGGTATCGGCGAATTGCTCACCGACAGTCTGCTGGTGGTGGACTCGGCAACGATGACATTTCAGAAATTCGCGCTGAAGCGCAATCCCAACTGTCCGCTCTGCAAAGGAAAGTAACAAAAAAAGAGTTTCCAATCGGAAACTCTTTTTTGTGTGGGCGAAGATGGATTCGAACCACCGAAGGTATAAACCAGCAGATTTACAGTCTGCCCCATTTGGCCACTCTGGTATTCGCCCTTGCGTCAAATGTGGTGCAAAGATAATTCAAAGATTTTTCAAAACCAAATTTTTCCACAAAAATCAATTTTTTATTTTTGCAGAAAGGCTTGTGGTGGTTGCAGTGGTGGTTGCACCCACTACGGGGCGCTATCCATTGCATAGATGGCATTCCTCTTTACAAACTGGTGGATAAATTAGACGAATACGAGCCGATGTAGAAGGCACTATCAACACCAATATTCACAAGTTATCAACAGATTATTAACCTTATAAACAACATATTGCAACGTTATCAACACGGATGTTGATAACTCAATAAACAGGTTGTTGAGAAGGGTTTATTTGAGGATGAAGATGGCTTCGCGGCCGAGGTTGAAAAGGAGGTCGAGGATGCTTTGATGGGGTTGGAAGCCGAGTTTCTGCGACCAGATTTGATAGTAGGGCTTAACGTCGGCGATGGGGGCAAACACGCCGTCGCGCATATCGGCGGCATTTAACGCCTCAAGAGCCGCTTTGTCGGTGACGGCAATAGTTTGCACGTCGAGGGCGAGAAAGTCGATTACGGCGGAATGTAGAGCCATATTAAGGTCGGCTATTGTCTGGATGGTGTCGTCGGCATAGATTTTCTTCAGGTCATCGGCAAAATAGTCGAAAAACGGAGTGCGCCCATAGGCAGAGAAGAGTGCGCCCCAGTGGTTGTGACGCCAGTTGCCGTGGGCAGAGAGGCGGATTTCCGCCACTGGCATCGAGCGGTTGGGCTTTTCGAGCGACGCCGATAGCGTCTGCACACCGTTTGTGCCCACAATGTCCATGCGGTTTAGGTGGTGGCGGTGCTTGTCGTAGCGCTCCGTGAGGTCGATAGCAACCGTGCCGTAGCGCAGCATGGCAGCGTAGTAGTCTACACTGCCAGCATAGCGCGATGAGAACACGGCACGCACTGCGTCCATAGTCTCTTATTTTTTGTCGGGGTTAGCGGTCTTGAACACGCGGTTCCAGCGGATGCCCGAGAAGAACGATTTGTCCTCATCGAAGGAGATGATTACAAACATCGGCGTACCCACGATGTGGTCTTCAGGCACGAAGCCCCAGTAGCGCGAGTCGAGCGAGTTGTCGCGGTTGTCGCCCATCATCCAGTAGTAGTCCATCTTGAAGGTGTAGGCATTTGCCTCCTTGCCGTTGATGAAGATTTTGCCGTCGCGCACTTCGAGGTCGTTGTGCTCGTAGTTGCGGATGCAGCGCTCATAGATAGGCAAGTTGAAGAGCGTGAGTTTGAGTGTAGAGCCCTTCTTTGGAATCCAGATGCCACCGTGGGCAAAGGTGGAAGCGTAGTTGGCTCGCGTCCAGCCGTAGTAGCGCGTGATAGGGTAGGGAGGACAAGCCTCAGCCACCTCGGCAGGAACTACCTTAACAACCTGTGGCAACGCCTTGAACGCCTCGACGGCCTTGCGAGTGAGAGGCACTGCTTCGTAGTAGGCTCCGTCGGCAGAGGGTTGCAGCGTGCGGCGGTCGGCATTGCTGATGCCGAGCGATTCCCATTCGGCTTCGGTGATTTCGTTGCCGTTGGTGTAGATGTTATGGTTAAACTGCACGTTTTCAGGCTCTTTGAGCGGCTTACCATTGATGTAGACCACTTGGTCTACAATCTTCAGATAGTCGCCCGGCAAGCCGATGCAGCGCTTCACGTAGTTCTCGCGGCGGTCGACAGGGCGGTACATCACCTCGCCAAACGTTTCTGGATGCTTCTTCACAGCCTCGCGACCGAGAGCCAGACACTGCTTGCCAAAGTTGTAGTCGTAGTACACAGCCGGCGATGTAGGGTTCATCTGCTTGAAGCCCTCGATGTAACAAATAGTGTAGTAGTCAGGATTTTGCACATTGAAGGCGATGGTGTCGCCAGCCGGGAAGTTGAACACCACGATGTCGTTGCGCTCAATGCTGCGGTAGCCCTTGAGGCGGCGGTACGACAGTTCGGGGTGGTCGAGATAACTCTTTGTGTTGATTATAGGGAACGTGTTCTGACACAGAGGGAAATGTATCGGTGTGATAGGCACACGCGGACCGTAGCACATCTTGTTGACCCACAGGTAGTCGCCCACGAGAAGGGTCTTTTCGAGCGACGACGATGGAATTTTATAGTTCTGACCGATGAACGTGAAAATCATATAGACGAGAATCAACGCATAGACGATGGCATCGACCCAACTCATCACCGTGCGGAGCACAGGATTTTTCGACGATTTCCACCAGTCCCACTTGATGTAGTGAGTGAGGTAGATGTCGAATAGCAACGGGTAAATCAGCACCCACCAGAAGTTGCCGAGCCACACCAGAAACATGAAGAAGAGCACACTGACCACGGCAAAGCGCACACGGCGCGTGGTTTTGGTGGCTTGCAGCCGTTGCTTGAATGATTTGTTGTCCATATTGAAATGTCGTGTTTAAAAGTCAAAAATATCGTTCATTGTGAAGCATCCCTTCTTGCCGTTGAGCCATTCGGCAGCAACCACCGAACCAAGAGCAAATCCGCGGCGAGAAAACGCCTCGTGCTCAATCGTGATGCGGTCGTCGGCAGAAGTATAGGTAATGATATGCGTACCAGGCACTTCGCCCTCGCGCACCGCCTCGATGTTGACCGCGTCGGCAGCCTTCGAGGTCTCCGACCACGATTGCTTGCGGTCGATGTTGTCGATGATGCCTTGAGCAAGCGTTATGGCAGTGCCACTCGGATGGTCGAGTTTGTGGATGTGGTGTATCTCCTTCATCGCAACGTCGTACTGCGGAAAGCGGTTCATGATTTTTGCCAGATACTTGTTGACGGCAAAAAATGCGTTGACACCGATGCTGAAGTTCGACGAATAAAGAAACGCACCGCCGCGGTCGTTGCACAAAGCCTCAACCTCGGAAATGCGGTCGGTCCAGCCCGTAGTGCCCGACACCACAGCCACGCCCCTCTCAATGGCCTTCGTCACGTTGGCGAATGCTGCCGCAGGCACCGTAAACTCGATTGCCACGTCGGCCGAGCGGAAAGCCTCACTGTCGAAGTCCTGAGGATTAGCAGAAGTGATGATGCTCACCACCTCGTGTCCGCGCTCGCGGGCAATGCCCTCAATGGCACGTCCCATCTTGCCGTAACCTATCAATGCTATTTTCATAACTGCAAAGATAGTGCAAATCAATAGCAAAACAAAAAAATAGGCTGAAAGCCCGCGAATTAACAGGCTTTAAGCCGGAATATTGGTGGTAAGGTATTATCTTTGCAGATTGAAATTGTCTGACATTAAGAAAACAATGAGAAAATACAATCTGATTAACAACTCGTTGGGATGGCTAATCTTCGTGATAGCAACCGTCACCTACATGATGACGCTTGAGCCGACGGCGAGTTTCTGGGACTGCGGCGAGTTTATCTCGCAAGGCTACAAACTCGAAGTGGGGCACCCACCGGGCAACCCAATCTTCATGCTCACAGCCAACTTCTTCACGCACTTTGCTTCCAGCCCATCGCAGGTGGCAGTGTGCATCAACGCAATGTCTGGCTTGCTGAGCGCAGGATGTATCCTGTTGTTGTTCTGGACCATAACCCACCTTGTTCGCCGATTGATAACGCGCGACGACCAATATGAATACTCGTGGGTTCAGATTGCACTGATTATGGGCAGCGGCATCTGCGGAGCACTCGCCTACGCATGGAGCGACACCTTCTGGTTCTCAGCCGTCGAAGGTGAGGTCTACGCCTTCTCGTCGTTCTGCACGGCGCTGACCTTCTGGCTGATTTTGAAATGGGAGAACCGCTGCGACGACCATCACAGCGACCGCTATCTCGTGGCAATAGCCTATGTGATTGGCGTTTCGGTGGCTGTCCACCTGCTCAACCTGCTCTGCATTCCAGCCATCATCCTCGTGATTTACTACAAGAAGAGCAAGCACACCACTGCCAAAGGCTCCATCATAGCATTGCTCATCTCGTTTGCCATCATCGTGCTGATACTCTTCGGCTTGGTGCCTGGCTTTGTTGAGGTGGCGCAGTACTCCGAACTCCTGTTTGTCAACGTCTTCGGCATGGGCTTCAACTCCGGCGTTATGGCCTATACGCTCGTGTTTGTGGCATTGGCAGTGTGGACCATCTACTCCTTCCACAAGCAGACGAGCCTGTCGCAAATGCGCCTGTCGTTCCTGCTGATGGTGTTCTTCTCTGGCATACCGTTCATCGGCAGCAGCATGATTATCCCGTTGGTCATCACAGCCGCCCTTGCAGTGTATCTCTACTTCTTCTGCAGCGACAAGTTGCCGGTGAGAATACTCTATAACGTGGCACTCTTCATCACCGTGATTTTCGTGGGCTATTCGTCGTACGCACTGATACTTATCCGCTCCAATGCACAGACGCCGATGGATCAGAACTCGCCCGACAACGTGTTTGCCCTCGGCAGTTACCTCAACCGCGAGCAGTACGGCAAGACACCGCTGCTCTACGGCCCTACCTACGCATCGCCTATTGAGCGCGACGAGCAGGGCAACGCCGTGATGACCACCGCTTCGCGCTATGTGAAAGAGGTGAAGGCAACGCCCGACGACCCTGACCGCTACAAGAAGATCGACGACAATTTCAATACCGACTACTCATATCCGTCGGAAACCAAGATGCTCTTCCCACGCCTCTACGACAGTCAGTCGAAGGACAAATACCAGCGCGCTATGGGCGGCATCGAAACCCACCCCATGGAGACCAGCCAAGGCGTGGTGGATGTGCCTACGTTCGGCGAAAACATCCGCTACTTCTTCCAGTACCAACTCAACTACATGTACTGGCGCTACTTCCTCTGGAACTTTGCTGGACGGCAAAACGACCTGCAGGGACAGGGCGAAATCAACCACGGCAACTGGATTAGCGGCATTCCGTTTATCGACAACGCACGCCTCGGCGACCAGGACAAGTTGCCTGACGACCTGAAGAACAACCGCGGACACAACGTGTTCTATATGCTTCCGTTGCTACTCGGCCTCATCGGCTTGCTGTGGCAAGCCTACTGCGGCAAGCGCGGCATCGAGCAGTTCTGGGTGGTGTTCTTCCTGTTCTTCATGACCGGTATAGCCATCGTGCTCTACCTCAACCAAACGCCAGAGCAACCGCGTGAACGCGACTACGCATACGCCGGCTCGTTCTACGCCTTCGCCATCTGGATTGGCATGGGTGTGACGGGTCTCTACAAATTCCTCTCCTTCCTGCTCCGCAAGTGCAAGAAAACAGAGGCATCGAAGGATGACGAAGAAGAATACACCTACACGTATTGCAGCAAGCAGTCGAAAGCGCTGGCTGCGATTGCCGTGGCATTCGGCATCTTTGTTCCGCTGCAGATGGTGAGCCAGACGTGGGACGACCACGACCGCTCAGGGCGCTACGCCTGCCGCGACTTCGGTATGAACTACCTGTCGAGCGTCGACCCTAACGGCATCATCTTCACCTCGGGCGACAACGACACCTTCCCTCTTTGGTATTCGCAGGAGGTTGAAGGCTATCGCACCGACGTGAGAGTGGTTAACATGTCGTATCTCGCAACCGATTGGTATATGGCACAGATGCGCCGCCCAGCCTACGAGTCGGCACCGCTGCCAATGCAGGCCAACGCACAGACCTACGCCTACGACCAGCGCACCTTCGGAATGCTCTATTCAAGCGACGCTGACGGCAACTATTCGCTCAACAACGAGAATGTACCAACTTCAGCCTACAAGGCCATCACCGACTACTACAACGTGCCGGTGGGCAGTTCGGGCGACGGCACATTCAACTACCCTAACATGTATCTGCCAATCAACGCCGATGCCCTCGTGAAGGCCGGCGTAGTGCCAGCCGATATGAAAGGCAGCGTGGCGCAGAGCATACCGATGAACCTGCTCAAGGATCAATACTGCACGCAGTACGGCTATATCAACTCAGCCAAGACGATGCAAATCGACATCATCTCGTCGATGGTTGCCCAAGGATGGAAACGCCCAGTTTATTTCGCACTCACCATCCCCGATGAGTACTACTCCTACTTCGAGAACCAGCAGAGCGGCTACAAGTTCACCACCAACAGCGGTATGGCTTACGCCCTCACACCGTTCAACGTGTTGGCTTACAAGAGTGTGGGTAGCGGCTACAACGACAAGGCATACAACAACATCACCAAGCATTACCGCTGGGGCGGTCTTGACGTTGCAACGCCCGACCATTCGCCATACTACGACGAGACGGCTACACGCATGGTCAACTCCACTCGTATCTCCATCGTGGAGACAGCCAAAAACCTCATCGACGAAGCGCAGATGGCTACCGAATTGCGCACCAAGAAGGACTCTATGGACTTCGTAGTGCCGCAGCGAGTGCTCACCGACCAGTTTGTTGCCGACCGCTACAACAAGGCGCGCACAATCCTCAAACTCATGGAGCAGAAACTGCCGTGGTTTGCAGCACAAGGCAACTTCACCCTCATTGAGGACACTGCCAACGCATATTTCAGCATTGCCGAAGGCACTGGCAACAAGGACGACTTCAAGCACGCATCGGCGCTGCTCGAAGGACTTATTGAGAACTATGCGCAGTACATTGCCTACTACAAGAGCCTCAGCCCTGAGCATCTCGCCTGCCTCACCAACGTAGACCAATATCTCTACGACGAAGGCGGCTATCTCAGTCTGATCAACACCTATCTGCAGCGCAACCCTGCCGACGGCAAGAAACTGTTCCAGAAAATCGATAAGAAGATTAACCTCTGGTCATGCCTCTCGCGCACGGCGCAGCACACCGTAGCAAGGAGTTCGCAGCGCGCAGCGCTCAACGTCTACGAGACGGTGGCTACCCTCAACGAACTCTTCCCTGAGGAGACGTTCAAGCACCTCTCAGCCGACCGCAACCTGCAGGCTATCGTAGAAGCACTTAACCAATAAGCCGACTGAATGACAGAAAAGCGATATAACAACATAAACAACATTTTAGGATGGGTGATGTTTGCCATAGCGGCCATCACCTATCTTTGCACACTTGAACCTACGGCAAGTTTCTGGGACTGCCCGGAATACATTGCCCAGAGTTACCGCGTAGAGCCAGGGCACGCCCCAGGCAACCCGTTCTTCGTGCTCACGGCACGGTTTTTCGCCAACTTCGCGCCCTCGGTCGACAAGGTGGCAGTGTGCATCAATGCCATGTCAGGTCTCCTGAGTGCGGCGACTATCCTGCTGCTCTTTTGGACCATAACCCACATGGCGCGCCGCCTCGTCTGCGGCGTGGGCAAAGCCGTGCAGTCGCGCCGCCAGATGGCCCTGATTATGGGCAGCGGCATCTGCGGAGCACTGGCGTTCACGTGGAGCGACACCTTCTGGTTTTCGGCAGTGGAGGCTGAGGTCTATGCCTACTCCTCCTTCTGCACCGCCCTCACCTTCTGGCTCGTGCTGAAATGGGAAAGCCGCATCGACGAGCCCCACAGCGACCGCTGGCTGGTGGCAATAGCCTACGTGGTGGGCGTGTCAATCGGCGTGCATCTGCTCAACCTGCTCTGCGTGCCAGCAATAGCCCTTGTGGTCTACTACCGCAAGGTGGAGCGCACCCACTGGTGGACCACGTTCCCCGTGCTTATCCTGTCGCTCGCCATCATCATGTTTATCCTCTACGGGCTCGTGCCTGGCTCGCTCCACTTGGCGCAATACGCCGAACTCCTGTTTGTCAACCAGTTGGGCATGAGTTTCAACAGCGGAGCACTCATCTACATAGCCACCTTCGCCGTCGTTGCCGTGTGGACTCTCTACGAACTCTATGCGCAGCGCAGTGAGGTGAGGATGAAAATCTCCTTCCTCCTGCTCATTGCACTCTCGGGAGTGCTGATGATTGCTGGCGAAAACCTCTACATCCCAGCGGCACTGCTCGTGCTTGCCATTGGCTATTTCTTCGGCTACTGCAACAAGTTGCCCGTGCGCTCGATGAGCAACATCGCGCTCTACATCGTGGCAATACTCATCGGGTTCGGCTGCTACGCTGTAATCCCCATTCGCTCGGCAGCGAAAGTGCCGATGAACGTCAACGCCCCCGACAACGTGTTTGCCCTCGAATCCTACATCGAGCGCGATCAGTTCGGCTCTGCCCCACTCTTCTACGGACCAGTCTACACCGCTACTTCCGACCATATCCAGCGCTACAAGGACGGGAAGCCAATAACAACGATAAAGAAGCACCGCTACAGCAAGCGCACCAAGGCATCGCCCGACGAGCCAGACAGTTACATCGAACTGTCGCCACTGCGTGAAAACAAGTATGCTCCCGAGGTGTGCATGTTCCTGCCGCGCATCTACGCTCCTGCCTGCGGCGAAGACTACAGCAGTTGGGTGGGTGGCATCACCACCAAGGAGGTGGACGTCCATGTGCAATACGGCGACTCGGTGAAAACCGTCAAAGCGCAGATGCCGTCCTACTGGGACAACGTGAAATACTTTGCCATCTACCAGTTCAGCCAGATGTATTGGCGATATATGCTCTTCAACTTCGTGGGCCGACAGAACGACATCAACGGCAACGGCGAGGTGACGCAAGGCAACTGGCTGTCGGGCATCCCCTTTGTCGACAACCTGCGCCTCGGCGACCAGAAACTCCTGCCTAAGGAATACGGCGAGGACAACGAGGGGCACAACCTCTATTACGGCATGCCGTTCCTGCTCGGACTGCTCGGACTGCTATGGCAAGCGCGCGGCGGACGCGAAGGCAAGCGTCAGGCATGGGTGATTTTCCTGCTGTGGTTTATGACGGGCGTAGCCATCGTGCTATACCTCAACCAGACGCCTGGACAGTGCCGCGAGCGCGACTACTCGTTTGCTGGCTCGTTCTATGCCTACGCCATCTGGATAGGTCTGGGCGTAATCGGGCTTTATCGACTTCTCTTCAAGGCATATAGGCGTTTCTTCAAACGCGGACGCCAACGCTTTGAGCGCATAGCCTTCTACACGGCCATTGCCGCCGGCATCCTCGTGCCGCTGCAGATGGTGAGTCAGACGTGGGACGACCACGACCGCACTGGGCGCTCGTTCTGCTACGACTACGGGCGTAACCTCCTCATCAGCACCGACAAGAACGCCATCCTCTTCAACAGCGGCGACAATCTGTCGTTCCCGTTGTGGTACACGCAGGATGTGGAGAACTTCCGCACCGACGCGCGCACGCTCAACACCGACTATCTCAACTCGTCGTGGTACATCCAGCAAGCCGACTACCCATATTTCGAGAGTGAAAGGGTGGCAATGACTGGCACCACGGATTTCTACTCCTACAACGCTCACCGCGCCAACTCTCTTGAGGGCGACACCGTTGCCGATGCGGTGACTGCGCTGAAGGACTACTACGACAAAAATTCGCCCAACTATGGCAAAATAAACCCGCGCTTCACCGTCGATGCCAACACCAGTGCCCTGCTCTGCCAAGGGAAATTCCCTGCCGACTGCGCTCCGCTGGCTTCTTCGAAGATTGTCATCGACCTGGGCTACAACCCGTTCAAGCCGTTGCCAAACAGCAAAATCAACGCCACCACGATGGTGATGGCGGATATGATTGCCACCAACGCCGCAAAGGGCTGGCCGAGAAACATAGCCTACGTGAAGTGCATGAGTGCCAACAAATACTCGCTTGTGAAGCCCTACTTGGCACAGACGGGCCTCACCATCGAACTCACGCCGTTCCGTCAGGACAGTTATGCGAGCGTGGGCACAGGCTATAGCGACCGCGCCTACGACAATTTCATGCACCATTTCGGCTGGGGCGGACTCGACAAAGCCACTCCCGAAAAGCGTCCGTATCTCGACGAGGTGAACCGTATGATGGTGACCTACACGCGCCTGGCAATGCTCGACCTCGCCGACCGCCTGATGCTTGAGGGCGACGTGGCGAAGGAAGCGTCGGAGAACAGTAGGATATATCCTCTACTGCCCAAGCGTGTGCGCACTGCCGACTACGCTGCCGACCGCTACGCCAAGGCGCGCGACATCCTTGTGCTGAAGGCCACGAAACTGCCCGAATGCGCTTGCCTGAGCAACTATGAGTTCTATCAGCGCACGGCCGATCTCTACTACCGTCTGTGGCGCGCCACGGGCAACGATGCCGACCGCCGCGAGGCTGACAGTCTGATTGTGTCAGCCATCGACCGCTTTACGCAGCACATGCTCTACTTCCAAACCCTCACCTTCTGGCAACCTATGGCAAACGGCAACCGCCTTGTCTACAACGACGGCGGCTATCTGCGTCTGCTCGCCTCCTACGCCAACGGCAGTCCGGAGGCTGCGAAGAAGAAGATTGCCGAGGTGGAGCGCAGCGGAGTGGACATCTGGGCTGCCTTCGAGCGCACGCTCAACATTGTCAAGGGCAAGGAAGCGCCGTCAGTGCCCAATGTGCGCGTGTGGAACTACACCTATGAGGCTTCTCTTATGCTGAAAGCCTACAACCCAGCGAAATATGCTGCCGTGCTGAAGAAGAACCCATCGTACGGCATTGCCGTAGAACGTGCCGAGGACTACCACGACAAGTGCCTCCGCGACAGCAAAAGGCGACTGAAGACTATTGAAATTTAACCTGTAGAAAGACTTGTTTTTAATATGCTAATCGAGCAACCACCTGTACCCTACCGCATGCTGTTTCCCGAAACAGTGTGGCGCATCCCTATGAAGCATAAGGCCGTATTCCTCACCTTCGACGACGGCCCGATACCCGAAGTGACACCGTGGGTGCTCGACCTGCTCGACAAGTATGGCATCAAGGCAACGTTTTTCTGCGTGGGCGACAATGTGAGGAAGCATCCCGAAACGTTTCGCATGGTGCTGGAGCGCGGACACAGCGTGGGCAACCATACCATGCACCATCTGCAGGGTGCGAAGGTGACGACGAAGCGCTATGTGGCCGACATCCAGGAGGCAAATGCGCTTATCAACACTCCCCTTTTCCGTCCGCCCCACGGTCTGATACGCTGGAAGCAGGCGGCTGCCATCAAGGACAATATGCGCATCGTGATGTACGACCTCGTGACGCGCGACTACTCCAAGAAACTCAACGGCGAGCAGGTGCTCGACAACGTGAAGAAATATGTGCGCAACGGCTCTATTGTGGTGTTTCACGACTCGCTGAAATCGGAGAAAAACCTCCGTTATGCCTTGCCGCGCGCCATCGAATGGCTAAAGGAAAATGGCTACCAGTTTCTCCCCATCCCAATGTAAGGAGGCCATACGCAAAAAGGCTCTCGACCTGGGCTTCTCCGCCTGCGGCTTTGCCGTGGCTGAAGCCATAGCCCCCACTGCCGACAAGCGCTACCGCCAATGGCTTGCCGAGGGGCGCAACGGCACGATGGACTACATGAACAACTATCTCGACCTACGCAACGATCCGCGCACTCTGCTGGAAGGCACGCAGACGGTGATTGCGCTGGCGGTGAACTACTATCCTACGGCTTTCCAACCGGCTGACGCACCGCAGTTTGCCTACTACGCCTACGGTCACGACTACCACGACACGGTGCGCTCGATGCTTATGCAGTTGGCGGAGTTTATCAAGGGGGAATACGGTGGCGAATGCCGTTGCTGCGTCGACACCGCCCCTCTGCGCGAACGCTACTGGGCGCAGCGCGCTGGCATAGGCTTCGTGGGGCGCAACAACCAACTCATCATCCCGGGCAAAGGGTCGTTTTTCTTCCTCGGCGAAGTACTTTCTACCCTATCCCTACCAGCAGACGCTCCATTAGCACTGCAATGCGGCAACTGCCACCGCTGCGTTGACGCCTGCCCTACCGGCGCGCTGAATGCCGACGGAAGTGGTTTAGACGCCCGTCGTTGCATTTCTTGTATGACGATTGAATACAAGGGCAACCTGCCCGAAAACGTGGCTCAGCGGCTCGGAAATCACGTCTACGGATGCGACGAGTGTCAGAAAGCCTGTCCCCACAACCGCTTTGCCTCGCCCACAAAGGTTGCCGACTTCGCTCCGTCGGACGAGTTTCTCAGTCTTTCCTACGACAACATGCCTAAGATGACCGAGGACGACTATCGCCGCATCTTCCGCCGCTCCGCCGTGAAGCGCGCAAAATACTCCGGCCTAATGCGCAACATCAACACCCTCAAGAAAAACAAAAAGCGATAAGTTATGCTGAAATAGTTACGCAATGGGGAATTTTTTGTAAGTTTGTGTGACTAAACGACAAACAATCATGACACAAAGACTGAAACTTAAGATTTTTGCACTCCTTCTTACTGTCGTTGCAGGGGCTTCGCTCTCGTCGTGCGACGACGATGACATGTACTATAACCCTCTTGTGGGCTACTGGCAACTCGTGGAGTCGGGCGGACAGCCTGTCTACGACTATCAGGTGGACTACTACACCTTCTACAGCAACGGCTCGGGCATGTACTCTTTCTACGACAACTACGGTCAGTTCTGGCAGGAGCCATTCTACTGGATGGACAACGGCTATGATCAGTTGTCAATCCAATACGACAACCCTTCCTTCGGCACTGTGACGTGCTATTACCGCTACGACGGTCGCTATATGTACTTCTCTACCGACCCTTCGTTCTACTACTACACTGTCTATGCTTCAGGACGTTGAAGGTTAGCGGTGGCGAGGAGTTCGTCGGACGATATGTGGCGGCATGCAGCGATGCGTGCCGCTATTTCGTTGATGGTGAGTGGCGATTCGTCGGTTTCCAGCAGTAGCCTTTCTGCAGGCACGGTAGTGGCAGCCTCTGCGTTGAAATGCTCGCCGAACGACAGGTAAAACCCTTTGTCGGTGAGTTGCTTCGCCGTGGCAGCGTTGCCCCGAAATCCGTGCCATATCCACGGCATCGTGGGTTGGCACTCCTTGCGGAGGGCAAGAATGATGTCGAGAGCCTTCACGACGTGCAGTATCAGGGGTTTTTGCAGCCGTTCCGACAGGTCGATGTGTCGGCGCAGTATCTGCGTTTGTTTGTTGATGTCGGCGCCGCGCAGGCGGTCGATGCCTGTCTCGCCGATGGCGACGACAGATGGGTGAGCAGCGGCGGCTTCAAGTAGTTCAAAATCAAATGGTTTATCGGTAATCCACGGATGGATGCCCACCGAATAAAGAATACCCTCCTGCGGATGGAAATCTTCAGGTGCGACGCTAACGATGGCGTTGAGGCGGTCAGCGTGATGGGTATGGCAATCCACAATCATTGGTCTATGGCACAGGGTCGTAGCCACTTCCTCCCCACGGATGGCAGCGGCAAATGCGCTTGATGGCAAGCCACAAACCCTTCAGCGGGCCGTGCTTGCGCAGGGCTTCAATGGCATACTGGCTGCACGTGGGGGTGTAGCGGCATGCTGGCGGCAGCATCGGCGAGATGCTCACCTGATAGAAGCGAATAGGCATGATTAGAAGCCTTGTGAGGAACTTTTTCATGATTCTGGTGCAGTTGGCCGTTCTTCCGAGAAACTGGCGGCTACGGCGCTTAAAATGGCGCATACGCGTTTCTCGATTGACGCGTACGACTTCTCCTCGTCGCTGACGTAGATAAATGCGATGTCCACCCTCTTTCCCGTAGCGGCAAGGGTGGGGTTGAGCAGGTGGCGGTTAAGGCGGTAGGCTTCGCGCACGCGGCGGCGGAGCAACACGCGCCCCACGGCAGTGTGGATTTTCTTCTTCGGGATGGTAATCATAAACTGCGCCGGGGCACCGTAGGTGCGCTGGCTCTCGGCATAGACAGCCCTGAGAGGATAGGCTTTGGCTTGGCTACCCTCTGCGAACAAGCGGTTTACAGCGGTGCGGCTGCAAAGTTTTTCCGATTTATGAAGACTGAATTCCGCCATCCTTTGTTGCCGTGCTCCTACGGCGGGGAATTGTTATTTCTTGTGGGTTTTCAGATACTGGTCGATAGCGGCTGTAATCGACGGTGCAGCGGCTGTCGGCGCTTCGATGTCGAGGCGCAGACCAGCGTCGGTGATGGCTTTGGCGGTCTGAACGCCGAAGCAGCCGATTTTGGTGTCGCCCTGTTCGAAGTTGGGGAAGTTTTTCTGAAGCGACTTCACGCCTGTTGGGCTGAAGAAGATGAGCATGTCGTAGTCAAACGGCTCGCCCTCTTGGAAGTCGTTGCTCACGGTGCGGTACATCACTGCACGCGAGTAGTTTACCTTATTTTTCTCGAGCACACTCTCGCCGTCGTTCTTCTGCACTTCCGACACCACGTAGAGGTATTTGTCGGTGTTGTGCTTGGTGATTTGCGGGATTAAGTCGTCGAGTTTACCCGTCTTGCCGAAGAAGATTTTGCGCTTTCGGTAGACGGTGTATTTCTGCAGGTAGAGAGCGATAGCCTCTGTGGTGCAGAAGTATTTCATTGTTTCAGGCACAGCAAACCGCGACTCCTCGGCGATGCGGAAGAAGTGGTCGATGGCAGATTTTGCGGTGAAAATCACGGCTGTGTGTTCTGAAAGTGATATTTTTTGCTGTCTGAATTCCTTTGAGGTCAAACCCTCAACCTTGATGAAAGGACGGAACACGATTTGTACACCGTACTTCTTTTCAATATCGAAATACGGGGACTTGTCGGAAGATGGTTTTGGTTGAGAAACTAAAATCTTGTTAACTTTTGCCATTTTGCTTTGTCCTATATAAATAATGCTCTTTTAAGGATAAATGTGATCGGAGCAATTTCAACGGTGCAAAGGTACGAAATAAAATAAGCGTACTGAAAGAAATATCTATAAAAAATTCTAATGCTCTTTGTGTAGAACACCAGTTTGGAAGCCGCATAAAGCCCTATTGCCACGCTTGTCATCACGCCTATGAGGTCGGGCTCGAAGAGCATAATGAGGGCGAGAGGGGTGAGAAAAAGTCCGAGAAAAATCTGCGCCGAGTTGAAGCCCTGTAGCCACAGTCGGGTGTCGATGCGGCTGGCAAAGATGTAGCCCGTGACGGCGGTGGAGATGAGTTGGAAGAGGTAGAACGCTGTGGCTGTGGCCGTTGATAGGCTCACGAGCACTGGCATCGACATCGTGGCCGCTGCCGGTAGCCATTGGAGGGCGGCGGAGTAGATTACTATGCCCTCGGAAATCAGCGACACGATGATGAGCGCCACAATCAGGATGTTCTCGTTGGCGGTGTGCTCGTCGAGATGGTTCTCGGTGCGCTTCACCGACCACAGGTTGCGCAGCAGTTTTGGGAAAAACTTTGCGCCCTTCTTGTAACTGTAGGCTATCAGCAGAAACGACACCACAAGCAACGCAATCATTATTGAGGAGTGCGCCGGCGTGTGGGTATAAGTCACCGGAGCATCACCCAAACGGTCGCCCACCGTAGGGTACGACTCCAGCGGCTTGTATTCGCTCGACGACGGCGGCAACGAGTCGGTCAGCCCTGCCGGATGGGCGGGCTGGTAGTAGTGGCGGTAGTAGTGCTGCGCCACTGGCTGCTGTGTTGCTATGTTCAGACTGTCGGGCATTTTCCTCGTTTTGGTTCAATAGTTTCGTTGTCAGCCTCTTGCATAAGCATTGCTGCCGCCTGTTCTGGCGTTTCGGCAACCTCCCACAAGTGCCTGTGGGACGGCTTCATGAAGCCCTCGTCGACGCAGCGGCTGAGCATGGCGAGCAGAGGGTCGTAGTAGCCGCCAGTGTTCACCACAATGATGCGTCCGGCGAACAGTCCCAGTTGCCGCCAGGTCACTATTTCGAGGAGTTCCTCGAGTGTGCCGCAGCCGCCGGGGAGGGCTATTGCAGCATCAGCCATCGCCGCCATGCGCTCCTTGCGCGTGTGGATGTCGGCGGTGACGACGGTCTGCGTCAGCGCGTCGTAAGCCCATCCGTTGTCCACCATAAACTGCGGTATTATGCCAATCACCGTGCCCTTGCCGTCGAGGCATCCGTCGGCAAGGTTGCGCATCAGTCCTTCGTTGCCAGCACCGCACACGCAGTCAATGCCCGCCTTGGCAAGGGCAGCGCCCATGCGGTAGGCAGCATCGAGGTAGCGGCAATCCACGTTGGCGCTCGAAGCGCAGTATACGCAAACGGTGTGAATCATTGTCGAAGCATTAAAAATGACTACTGCCGTCGAAGCAGTGCGTGCACACCTTGCATTTGGGCAAGCCAATGGCTTCGACGAGAGTTTCTATTGTGTTGAAGCGCAGCGACGTGAGGGAGAGGCGGCGGCGTATTTCATCCACCAGTCGCTCGTACTCCGGCGAACCGGTAGTGGCATAGCGGTCGAGGTTCTTGTCGGCATCGCCCTCAAGGTCTTTGATGACGCGGCGCGTGATGAGTTCCATGTCCGATTTCGACTCCGTGAAGCCGATAAACGGGCAACCGTAGATGAGTGGCGGACAGGCGATGCGCATGTGCACCTCGCGTGCGCCGTATTCGTAGAGCACCTTCACGTTGTCGCGCAACTGCGTGCCGCGGACTATTGAGTCGTCGCAGAAGAGCAGTCGCTTGCCCTCGAGCATCGCGCGGTTGGGGATGAGTTTCATCTTTGCCACGAGCGAGCGCATCGACTGGTCGCTCGGCGTGAAACTGCGCGGCCAGGTGGGCGTGTATTTGGAGATGGCGCGGTGGTAGGGCACGCATTTGCCCTCGGCATAGCCAAGAGCCATGCCTACGCCGCTGTCGGGTATGCCGCAAACGCAGTCCACATCGCTGTTGTCGGTGCGACCCATAGCCACACCGCTATTGAAGCGCACTTGCTCTACGTTTACACCCTCGTAGCATGAGGTAGGGAAGCCGTAGTACACCCACAGGAAGGAGCACACCTGCATCTCTTCGTTGGGCTTGCGCAGTTGCTCTACGCCGTCGGCTGTGAGGCGCACAATCTCGCCTGGGCCGAGGTAGCGGTCGATGGCGTAGTCGAGGTTCGGAAAACTCGTCGACTCGCTTGTGGCGGCATACGCGCCGTCCTTTTTGCCTATCACTATCGGCGTGCGTCCGAGTTTGTCGCGAGCAGCAATGATGCCGTTCTCGGTGAGTATGAGCATTGAGCATGAGCCTTCCACGTTGTTGTAGACGTTCTCAATGCCGTCCACAAAGTCGCGCCCCTCGGAGATGAGCAGTGCAATGACTTCCGTAGGGTTGACGCGTCCCGAACTGTGCTCCACAAAGTGGTGGTTGGCTTCAAGCATCCGCTTTTCGAGTGCGTCGATGTTTGCAATCTTTGCCACTGTGACGATGGCAAACTTCCCAAGGTGGGAGTTGAAGATTATGGGTTGCGGGTCGGTGTCGCTGATCACTCCGATGCCAGCATTGCCCTCAAACACTGGTAGTTCGCATTCAAATTTGGAGCGGAAATAACTGCTCTCCAGACTGTGGATTTTGCGTATAAATCCCCGCTGGGCATCGTAGGTTGCCATGCCGGCGCGCTTGGTGCCCAAATGTGAGTTGTAGTCGGTGCCGTAGAACAGGTCTGCCTTGCAGGCACCCTTTGCGATGGTGCCGAAAAATCCTCCCATGGCCTTATTTCAAGCGGGCGAGGGTTGCTGCTATGCGGCGAGCCGCTTCGCGGATGTTGTCGTCGCTGGTTGCATAACTGAGGCGTATGTAGCCCGGTGCGCAGAAGGCGTCGCCGCTTACTGTTGCCACGTGTCCCACTTCGAGCAGGTACATTGCCAAGTCGTTGGCATCGTTGATTTTGCGGTCGCCGTCGGCTTTGCCGAAGTAGGCTGATACCTCAGGGAAGATGTAGAACGCGCCCTGCGGATGGTTGATGCGCAGACCTGGGATTTCCTTGAGAAGGCTTACCACGAGGTCGCGGCGGCGCTCAAATGCCTGACGCATAGTCTCTACGCAGTCCTGCGAGCCGAGGTAGGCTGCCTCGGCGGCTTTCTGTGCGATGGACGACGGGTTTGACGTGTACTGTCCCTGCAGTTTGGTAGTGGCTTTTGCCACCCAGAGGGGAGCGGCGATGAAGCCGATGCGCCAGCCTGTCATGGCGTAGGCTTTCGACACGCCGTTGACGATGACTGTGCGGTTGCGCACGGCGTCAAACTCGGAGATTGAGGCAAATTTGCCTGTATAGTTGATGTGCTCGTAGATTTCGTCGGAGAGCACAAGGATGTCGGGGTATTTTTCGAGCACTGCGGCAAGGGCTTTCAGTTCGTCGTGGGTGTAGACACTGCCCGTAGGGTTGGACGGCGAGCAGAGAAGGAGCATGCGTGTGCGCGGCGTGATGGCTGCTTCAAGTTGCTCAGGCGAGATTTTGAAGTCCTGCTCCACGCTTGCTGGCACTGTAACTGCCTTGCCTTCCGCAAGTTTCACCATCTCCACATAACTAACCCATGCTGGGGTAGGGATAATCACCTCGTCGCCGGGGTTGATGGTGGAGAGGATTACATTGCACAAAGACTGCTTGGCACCGCCCGACACTACAATCTGCTCGGGTGCGAAGTCGAGTCCGTTCTCGTTTTTCATCTTCGCGGCGATGGCCTTGCGCAGGGTCATGTAGCCTGCCACGGGGGTGTAGAACGTGAAGTTGTCGTCGATAGCCTTCTTTGCTGCCTCCTTGATGTGGTCAGGGGTGTGGAAATCGGGTTCGCCCACTGAAAGGTTGATTACGTCGACTCCTTGAGCCTTCAACTCGTTGCTCTTTTGCGACATCGCCAATGTGGCGGATGGCGACAAAGCCTGAATTCTTTGTGAAATGTGTTCCATTGCTGTTCGGAATATTGTTTTTGCAAAGTTACGCATTTATATCGGATTATCAGCCGTAAATCATCGCTGTGCTTGCCGACAAAAATTACAAATTTTTCAATATTGTTACCGTTTTCGTGTCATTTCCCTATGATTTATTATTACCTTTGTGAGTTTTTATAAATGTTTTAAACAATGATTACGTTTATTGTTTCCCTATGTTTGCTTATAGGAGGCTATTTTATCTACGGACGCTTCCTTTCGCACTATTTCGGCGTCGACCCGAAGCGCGCCACGCCGGTGAAGCGTCTCGCCGACGGTGTGGACTATAAAGAGATGGCGCCGTGGCGCATGTACATCATCCAGTTTCTCAACATTGCGGGCCTTGGCCCTATCTTCGGTGCCATTATGGGTGCTGCTTACGGTCCTATGGCTTACGTCTGGATTGTGGTCGGCTGTATCTTTATGGGTGCCGCCCACGACTATGTAGCCGGCTTGCTCTCGCTACGCAACGATGGTCACGACCTGCCTAACGTGGTGGGTAAATATATGGGCAACGGCGTGCGCCACTTCCTGGTGTTCTTCACGGCGATGCTCCTTTTTGCAGTGGGCATCTCTTTCGTGATTGGCCCTGCCGACCTGCTTCACACCATCACCGGTGCGCCTAAGATGATTTGGCTGCTTGTGGTGTTCTTCTACTATGTGATTGCCACTCTGTTGCCTATCGACAAGATTATCGGTCGCATCTATCCTGTGTTTGGTGCGTGCCTGCTTTTTATGGCTCTCGGCATCGGCGGCTACCTGTTCTATGGTGGCTTCTCGGGGCAGATTCATCTCACGGAGTTTTCGCTCGACGCGTTCCACAACTACCACGCTGACCCCGACAACAATATCCTCTTCCCGATGCTGTTTATCGTGGTTTCCTGCGGTGCAATCTCGGGCTTCCATGCCACTCAATCGCCTCTGTTGGCACGGTGCATGACAAGTGAGAAATATGCGCGCCCAGTGTTCTACGGCGCAATGATTAGCGAGGGCATCGTAACCCTTATTTGGGCAACTGCCGCCATCGCTTATTTCGGCGGTCCTGAAGGACTTAACGCCGCTGCTGAAGCCGGCAAAACGCCGTCGATTATGGTCAACGAAATCTGCCAGTCATGGCTCGGTCAAATCGGTTTGGTACTCGCTGCCGCCGGCGTGATTGTTTGCCCTATCACCACGGGCGACACCGCTTTCCGCTGCATGCGTATGATTGTGGCGCAGGCGTTCCACTATGCGCAGAAGTCTCTCACCAGCCGCCTTGTGGTGTCGGTGCCTATCTTCGTTGCTGCCTTCGTTTGCTGCTTCGTTGACTTCTCGACAATCTGGAAATGCGTGGGTATCTCCAATCAGGTGCTTGCCACTGTAACGCTCTGGACGTTGGCTACTTATTTCGCACGCCACAACAAAGTGCACTGGCTCTTCTCGCTCCCGGCAATGTTCCTCACTGCCGTGTGCGTTTGCTACCTCTGCGTCGCTCCTAACTCAGCAGCCGGCTTTGGCTTGCCGACGGAAGTGGGCAACATCTGCGGCGTGATTGCAGCATTTATCTGCTTCGTAATCTTCGACATCCGCACCCGCAAACTCGGCCCGCTCAAAGACGAGGCTTAACCCCCGCCAGCCATTTCCAAGCAGGGATCACTTCCACGGTGATGCCCTCCAAATCTATAGTATCCTCTTCGTCGTAGGTAACAATCGTTGCCTTTCGGAGAGGATACACTTTGTTTATGGCTGTCAATGACGCCAACTCTCTCTCGCGTGTTGCCGTGTCGGTCAGTGTGTAGGCTGCCTGTACAGCCAGTCCTTCGTCTGGCACGAAAAAGTCGACTTCGATGTTGCGGTTGTAGTAATACAACCTTGGCGCGCCTGCATCGCTGTTGTATTTCTTGTGCAGGGCTATGGCGCAGAGGTTTTCGAGCAGCGGCGATTTGGAGTCGGTGAGGAACACGCTCAGCAGTCCGTTGTCGGTGAAATAATGCTTCTTGGCTGTCTCTTTTTCGGCAAATTTTGAGGCATAATTGTCGAGCGAAAACATCAGGCAAGCCTCTTTGGTGTAGCGTATGTAGTCGATTATCGATGCCGTGTTGGTGGATATGCCAGCACTTTTCACCATGTTTGCAAGGCGGTTGTAGGCAGTGGGCTGCATCACGTTGTCGGCAAGCCGTTTTATGGCGAGCCGCAGTGCATGTTCGTTTTTTATGTTGTTGCGCTGTATGATGTCGCCGAGCAGGATTTTTTCGTAGAGACCGTTGAGCCAGTGGCGCTTGTTGCGGAAAAGCAGAAGTTCGGGGAATCCTCCCCATTTGAAATATTCCTCAAAATGCTGCTGCACTGCGTCCCGTTGCTTGCCGTACTGCCAGTCGTCGTCAAGCACTATGCCGTTTGCACCCAGGTATTCGTTGAAGGAGTAGGGATATACCTTCTCGTCGAAATAGCGGGCGCCCAGGGTTGTTGCGATGTCGCGGCTGAGCATGCGGGCGTTTGAACCGGTGATAAACACCATATATTTCTGGTTCGCCAGTCGGCGCGCGAAGTGCTCCCAGCCCTCGATGTTCTGTATCTCGTCGAAAAACAGGATTGGTTTGTAGGTGTACATGGCATTGTATGCCTGCAAAATGAGGTCGAAATCGTCGGTAGTCATGCCGTAGAGGCGCTCGTCGTCAAAATTGATGTAGACAATTTCCCTGATGTCGTGCCCGTCGGCGAGAAATTGCATGGCGCGCTGATATAACAGATACGACTTGCCAGCCTGTCGGATGCCCACAAGCACATATCTGCCTTGCTCTTCAAAAGTGAATGGACGCTGATACAGTTCCATCTCTTTTACAACGTCTTGTCCCTCCTTTATGAGGGTCTTGAATATTTCTTTCTGCATAACTCCACGCTTTGGTTACACCGCAAAAATACAAATTTATTTATTGCCAATAAATAAAAACAACCAATTTTATTTATCCGCAGTAAATAAAATCGCCTAAATTTGTTTACTGCCAATAAATAAACGACAGAAAAGCGCCCGTAGGCGGCGCAATGTTGCTAACCATGGGCACAAAAAAAGCGGAGCGCCGAAGCACTCCGCTTTGCTTATGATTGCGTAAGTC
>CAVAPE010000023.1:0-29386 GCA_963590405.1 Eubacterium sp. CAG:180
GTGTTATTACGAAGCAAAAATTAAACTGATATATACAAAGAAACCCCAAGATGAATTTTTTAAGAAAACTATCACTCTTTTTCAGTAAGCACATGGCGATTATCGTGATTGCCATGGCATTGTTGGCTCTATTTGCTCCAAATGCAGTAGGATTTATCAAAACAAGTTATATCAGCATACTGCTGGGCATTGTAATGTTCGGCATGGGCTTGACACTTAAGCCACGCGACTTCCGCATAGTGTTCAGCAACCCTAAGGACGTGATAATCGGCACGGTGGCACAATTCCTTATCATGCCTCTTTTGGCATTCATTCTGGTCAAAGCATTCCGTTTGTCGCCAGAACTGGCAGTGGGCGTAATCCTTGTCGGCACATGCCCTGGCGGAACATCGTCGAACGTGATGACCTATCTCTCCAAAGGCGACGTAGCACTATCAGTCGGTATGACAGCAGTATCGACCATATTGGCGCCAGTAATGACACCACTACTCACCTATCTCTATGCGGGAGAGACCGTAGATGTCAACATGTTTGACATGTTCATATCCATTATTGAGGTTGTAATCCTCCCTATTGTACTCGGCTTTGTAACGAACCATTTCTTCTCCAAATTCACAGAGAAGGCGGTTGACCTTCTGCCATTAATCTCAACCTTGGCAATCGTTGCCATTGTTGGAGCGGTGGTTAGCGCCACCGCAAGCAAACTAATCAGCAGCGGTCTGCTCATCTTGGTCATTGTCATTCTGCACAACGTGTTGGGCTATCTCCTCGGCTACGGAGCAGGACTTCTGATGAAAATGGACACCACGAAATGCCGCGCCGTGTCGATAGAGGTCGGCATGCAGAATTCTGGGCTCGCCACCTCGCTGGCGACTGTACACTTTGCCCAATATCCGTTGGCTACAATCCCTGGGGCGGTGTTCAGCGTTTGGCACAACGTGTCCGGCGCAATCTTGGCGAACATATTCCTTCGCCAATCCGAACGAAAGGCACAAATCGTAAAAGACCTAAAATAATTTTTGCATTATGTTGAAACATCTCCATTTCTATGCAGTCGCATTGTTGACATGCGCTCTTACTGCCTGCTCCGCCAAAACTGCGCAAAAGGCAGAGAATAGCGATATCCTCGTCAACAAGCACAAGTTTGTTGACCTCGGGCTTCCGAGCGGCACACTTTGGGCAGAAACAAACATCGGAGCAGCCAAAGCGACCGACAGAGGCGACTTTTATTCATGGGGCGAAACGAAGCCGAAGGCCGACTATTCGTGGACAACATACAGTTGGGGGCACGACTTCAACAACGTGACAAAATACTGTGCTTCCGACAAGTTGACGACCCTCGGCAAGGACGATGACGTGGCGACAGTGCTTTGGGGTGCGCCATGCCGTATGCCAACCTACAAAGAATTTCAAGAGTTGTCGGACTCCACCAACTGCACATGGACATGGAAAGAGATTATTGTTGCAAAAGGCGATACAGCAAGAGGCTACGACATCAAGAGCAAACGCAACGGCAACGCTATATTCCTGCCAGCAGGTGGTGCATATAATGGGAGCAACTACTATTCCTATGGAGAAACTGGCGTGTACTGGTCGAGCACTCTATCCGAAGAGGACTCCGGCAATGCGTACACACTCTATTTCTATTTTGCGAATTTCAGTTTCTACCGCAACGACCGCACTATAGGCAGTTCTATCAGAGCCGTCACTATGGAACAGAAATAACAACACTTAAAACAAATCGATATGAGAAAAATCAATCTTTATTTCGCATGCATCATTGCTATTTCAGGATGCCTCATAAGTTGCCATTCTTCATCGAAGCAAGCCATCGATTCAACAACGGAAGATTCGATGGTAAGCGACTCGATTGCCATTGGTTCGGCGAGCAATACTGGACTTGAGGTAGATAGCATCATATTCAGCAAAAAACAAAGCTCTACAATAACATGCCGCATCTGCATAGACTTTCCACGTGGCAATGGCAATCTTGACAATGTAGTAAAGTCTGCCATCGCTCAGCAGTTGGCATCTTGCTATCTGCCGCAGGTCAACGGCGACGACAATGAAAAAAAGGCATATCCCGTCTACAAAGGCGACCCGACGGAAGGCAAGAAGATGGTCGACTACTATGGCAATGGCATTATCCGATACCTCAAGAGTTCACAGGAGGAGCAAATGAGTTATATGGATGAGCCGACCGAAAAGCCATCACTTTGCGACGAAATCAGCATACGCAAAGGCGCAGAAACGGGCAAATACCTCACCTACGATTTCACCGAATATTGCGACTTAGGCGGAGCCCACGGCTCGTTCAAATCCTACAGCATCAATATCGACAAACGCACATCAAAACTTATCACAAGAGCCATAGACACAAGAAAGGTGAAAAGCATGCAACGCATACTGCGCAAAGGAGTGATGCAATATCTGAAAGAATGCGACGAAAGTGTGACCAACGACAATCTCAACTCATATCTTACGCTTGACGGCAATACGATTCCGCTGCCAGAACACTCTCCGTGGGTTGAAAACGACAGCATCAGTTTCGTTTATCAGCAATACGAGATTGCTCCATACGCAATGGGGCTAATCTCATTCAAACTCCCCATTAAAGAAGTTGCTCCATTCCTAACGAAAGAAATGAAAGCGATGCTTAAAGACTAAATTAACGAAAACCTAACAAACCCATTATGATACAAAGAAATTGGATACTTAAATGCACTTTATTGTTGGCGTTCCTGCTGACTTTAAACAGTGCTTACGGACTAAACTTTACGCTTCTTACGGACGTTCACGTAACTCCTGGGAACGAAAACGAGAAGCAGTTGATAAACGCTATTGATGAAATCAACCAGAACAATTCTTCGTTTGTGATCCTTTCCGGCGACTTGTCGAATGAAGGCAGCGACGAACAGTTGTTTAACGTCAAGAAGATACTCAACAAGTTAAACAAGCCTATCTACGTGATTCCCGGCAACCACGAGAACAACTGGTCGCAGAGCGCCTGCAAAACATTCAACGACATTTGGGGCGATGATAAATTTGTGTTTGAGACAGACAGCCTTGTGTTTATCGGCATTAATTGCGGTCCATTCATGAAGATGGGCGACGGACACATCAAGCAAGAGGACTTGAGTTGGCTTGACGAGCAACTTAGCAAGCGCACAGCCTCCGGCAAGCGAGTGGTGTCGATAAACCACTACCCTATCAAGGACGACCTCGACAACTGGCAGGATTATGTAAACATATTGCAAAAGTACAAGACCATCATCCATATCTGCGGACACTACCACACTTATGAATACTACAAAGGAGGCGACATTGATGCCGTTATATGCCGTGCTCTTGACATGACCCGCGCAAAAGACGGCTATGGCTATACCGAGTTTTCGATTGACGACAACACAATCAACATCTACGACAAGGTTATCGGCAACGACAAGAAACTTCAATGGGCATTGCCGATAAAGGACAACCACCCCAAGTTTAAATACGCTAAAACAGAGAAAAACGTTGTGCCCGAAGGATTTGCAATAAAGCGCGTATATCAAGACAACGCATCCATCTTCACTAGACTGGCAGTGGACAAAAATGCAATCTATTTTGGCAATTCTCTCGGTGAGGCAAAGGCCATCGACAAGGACGGCAATGTCCTTTGGACACTGAAAACCGATGCATCACTCTTCTCTCGCCCTGCAGTTGGCGCATCCAACTACATAATCATCCCAACCGCAGACAAGCGCATCATCTGGGCTGACAAAAAAACCGGACGCATAATCCGCGAGAATGAATCAACAGGGCCATACGTTGCCGACGGCATCATTGTCAACGGCAAACTTTATCAAGGTGGCTACAAGAAATTCGAATGCTGGAACGTAAACACAGGCAATCTCGTTTGGCGTACCGACCTCGATAATTATTGCCAAGCCGAGCCTGTAGTGGATGGCGATGACGTGATTTTCGGTACTTGGGACACCTATCTCCGCTGTCTCGACAAGAAAACTGGCAAACTAAAATGGAAATGGTCGAACGGAAGCCGCGCTAATATGCTCAGCCCAGGCAACTGTGTACCTGTCGTGACCAAAGACCGTGTGATTTTTGTTGCGCCAGACCGCTACATGACAGTGCTGGACCGCAAGACAGGCAATCAGATTTGGCGAAGCAACTTTGACAAGAAATACAAAGTGCGCGAAAGCCTCGGTTGCTCTGCCGACCAGAAACTTGTCTACGCAAAGACAATGGACGGACAACTTCTTGCCGTTGACCCTTACGGCGAAGAAGGCAATGTTGCCTTTGTGGTTGATGCTGGATTTGGCTACGAGCACGCTCCGTGTATCGTTGCCGAAGACAAAGGTGTAATTTACATAGGTTCTCGCCGTGGAATGGTTGCCGCCATCGACAAAGCATCACACCAACTCTTGTGGACTTATCGCTGCGGCTCGTCGGAAATCAACGGTTTCGAGAAGTTCAACGGCAAGATTTTCGTCTCACTTACTGAAGGTTCAATTTTTGAAATAAAGAAATTATGACAAATCTCCCCACAGACCCTTTCATACTGATGAGTTATGTCAACCAGCAACTGCGCGACAACTACTCTTCATTGGAGGAATTCTGCAAAAGCCAAGACATCGACATTGCCGAATTGACTGCCACATTGCAGTCTGCTGGCTTCGAATACAATCCAAGTGCCAACAAGTTCTGGTAAGCGGATTTAGCGATTGGCATTATTTTTGCGGATTGACCAAGCAAATTAACGATTATGACAGAACATTCTCAAAATAAAGCAGAATTATTCATACCATTGGCTATCGCATCGCTCAGCAATAGTTTCGAGAACAACGATGTGCCGCCAGACGAAGACGGCTTCCCTGAAGAGACGGAGAAAAGTAGCACTACGGCTTCGAAGCCAAGACGCGACCGCCGAGAGGAGAAGAAGACCGACACACCTGTGCTTAATCGCTTCGGCAACGACATAACCAAAGCGGCAGAGGAAGGTAAACTCGACCCTGTTGTTGGCAGAGAGACCGAAATCGAGCGCGTAATCCAGATATTAAGCCGCAGGAAGAAAAACAACCCTGTGCTTATTGGAGAACCTGGCGTGGGTAAATCTGCCATTGTTGAAGGATTGGCAATCCGCATCAAGGAGCACAAAGTGTCACGCTTGCTGTTTGACAAGCGCGTGATGTCGCTTGATATGGCTGCTATCGTAGCCGGCACAAAGTTCAGAGGTCAATTTGAGGAACGCATAAAGGCTATCATCGATGAAGTGAAGCATAATCCGAACATAATACTCTTCATCGACGAAATCCACAATATAGTAGGTGCCGGCAATCAGCAGGGCACTATGGATGCAGCCAATCTGCTAAAACCAGCATTGGCTCGCGGCGAAATACAGTGCATCGGCGCAACGACACTTGACGAATACCGCAAGAACATTGAAAAAGACGGTGCATTGGAGCGCAGATTTCAGAAAGTGATGGTCGAGCAGACGAGTGCAGAAGAGACTTTGCAGATCCTCCACAACATCAAGAATTGCTACGAAGACCACCACAATGTTACCTACACCGACAAAGCCCTTGCCGCATGCGTTTCGCTGACACAACGCTATGTGAGCGACCGCTTCTTCCCCGACAAAGCCATCGATGCGCTCGACGAGGCTGGAGCGAGAGTACATGTGGGCAATGTTTCTGCGCCTAAAGAGATTGAAGAATTGGAGCAGAAGATTGCGGAAACCACAGAAAAGAAACTCGCTGCTGCACAAGCGCAAAACTTTGAAGAGGCTGCGCATCTGCGCGATGAAGTCCGCGAACTGAACGCATTGCTCGACGAAAAGAAGCAGCAATGGGAATCGGAACTTAAAAACAACCGCGAAATCGTTGACGAAGACAAAATAGCCGAAGTGGTTGCGATGATGACAGGAGTGCCAGTGCAACGCATAGCGCAAACCGAGAGTTCACGACTGCTCAATATGGGCAACCTGCTCAAGGATGCAATCATTGGACAAGACGAAGCAATCGAAAAGATTGTCAAATCTATTCAGCGTAATCGTGTCGGTCTGAAAGACCCCAACCACCCTATCGGCACCTTCCTGTTTCTTGGTCCGACAGGTGTTGGAAAGACACATTTGGCGAAGAAACTTGCCGAGTTTCTGTTTGACTCAAAAGATGCGTTAATCCGCATCGACATGAGTGAATATATGGAGAAATTCTCTGTTTCACGACTTGTCGGAGCGCCTCCGGGATATGTGGGTTACGAAGAAGGCGGACAACTCACGGAGAAAGTGCGCCGTCACCCCTATTCTGTGGTACTTCTTGACGAACTTGAGAAAGCAAATTCCGATGTCTTCAATATGTTGCTGCAAGTGATGGATGAAGGTCGCTTGACCGACAGTCTCGGACGCACAGTGGATTTCAAAAACACCATCATCATCATGACGTCCAACATTGGCACACGCCAGTTGAACGACTTTGGCAACGGCATAGGCTTCAACACGGGCGGCAGCAGTGCCGACTACTCACGAGGTGTAATCCAAAAGGCGCTCAACAAGACATTTGCGCCAGAATTTCTCAACCGCGTTGACGATATCGTGATGTTCAACAATCTTGACAAAGACGCATTAAACAAGATTATTGACCTCGAACTGGCAGGATTCTTCAGCCGCATCAAGCATCTTGGCTTTGAACTGGAGTTGACCGAAGCCGCACGGGAGTTTCTAGTCGATAAAGGTTTCGACAAGCAGTTTGGAGCACGTCCACTGAAACGCGCCATCCAGAAATATCTCGAGGACGAACTTGCAGAGATGGTGCTGAGGGCTGAGGTTGAAAAAGGCAACAAGATTGTTGTTGACCACAAATCAGGGGACGACAAATTGGATTGCAGCATAACGCAATAGCACATACGACTGACTAATAGTCATAGTTGGTGTAAAAAATGTCATATTCTTTTGAATGTGGCATTTTTTTTGCTCTATAATAGTCGGAAAATAAAAATACAAAGATATGACTACACAAAAAGGTAAAATTGGAGTGACTACGGAAAACATCTTCCCTGTCATCAAAAAATTCTTATATAGCGACCACGATATCTTCCTCCGCGAAATTGTTTCAAACGCCGTTGATGCCACACAGAAACTGCGCACACTCTCATCGTGCGGCGAGTTTAAGGGCGAACTTGGCAATCTTGACGTAAAAGTAAGCCTTGACAAAGACAAGGGTACCTTAACAATCAGCGACTCGGGTATTGGCATGACCGCCGACGACATCGACAAATACATCAACCAGATTGCATTCTCGGGCGCGGAGGAATTTTTGGAGAAATACAAGAACGATGCGAATGCCATAATCGGACACTTTGGTCTTGGTTTCTATTCTGCATTTATGGTTTCAAAGAAGGTTGAAATCCGCACAAAATCCTACAAAGAGGGCGAAAAGGCAGTTTGCTGGTCGTGCGACGGTTCACCTGAATTTGAGTTGAACGAGATTGACAAGGCTGACCGCGGTACTGACATCGTGCTCTATATTGATGACGAGTGCAAGGAATTTCTTGAAAAAGACAAAATCGAGTCGTTGCTCAAGAAATACTGCAAGTTCCTGCCTATTCCAATCGTATTCGGCAAGAAACAAGAGTGGAAAGACGGCAAGATGGTCGACACAGACAAAGACAATGTAATCAACGATGTCAAGCCGGCTTGGACAGTTCAGCCGTCGGAACTGAAGGACGAAGACTATATCAAGTTCTACCACGAACTCTATCCTGGCAACGAAGACCCATTGTTCTGGATTCATCTGAATGTAGATTTCCCGTTCACGCTGACGGGAATCCTTTACTTCCCGAAACTGAAGAATGAAATCGACATTCAGAAAAACCGCATCCAACTCTATTGCAATCAAGTTTTCGTTACAGATTCAGTGGAAGGTGTAGTTCCTGACTATATGATGATTATGCGCGGTGTAATCGACTCTCCCGATATTCCTCTTAACGTGTCGCGTTCCTATCTGCAAAGCGATTCCAACGTGAAGAAAATCTCCACCTATATCTCGAAGAAAGTTGCTTCGCAACTGGAGAACATATTCAAGAACCGCAGAAGCGAATATGAAGAGAAGTGGAACGACATCAAGATTTTCATCGAATACGGAATGCTTAGCGATGAGAAATTCTGCGACTCCGCAATGAAATTTGCTCTCCTCGGCAATGTTGACGACAAAAAGTTCACTTTGGACGAATACAAGGAACTCATCAAAGGCAACCAGACCGACAAGGACGGCAACTTGATTTACCTCTACGCCACCGACAAGACTGCGCAGTACAGTTACATCAAGGCAGCCACCGACAAAGGCTACGACGTGCTTCTCATCAACGACCAACTTGGTAGCCACTTTGTAGGACTGCTTGAGCAGAAACTTGAGAAAGCGAGATTCGTGCGTGTTGACAGCGACATAGTAGAAAACCTCATTGTCAAGGAAGACAGAAAGAGTGCCGATCTGACCACTCAGGACAGAACAGTATTCACAGAATTGTTCCGCAGCCAAATCCCGACAATCGACAAGTGCGAATTTTTGGTAACATTTGAGAAACTGACACCGGAGGCTCAACCAGTACAGATAACCCAAAGCGAGTATATGCGTCGAATGAAAGAGATGGCAGCAATGCAACCGGGCATGAGTTTCTATGGCGAAATGCCAGATTCCTACAGCCTCATCTTCAACACCGAGCATCCAGTGGTAAAACGTATGCTTGCCGATGCAAAAACCGCTCTCGCCGAAAAGGTCGCACCTACTGAGACTGCTATAACTGCGGAAAACGAGGCGGCAAAGACTTTGAGAGAGAAGAAAGATGCCACCGACGACGAGAAGAAGCAACTCTCCGAGCACGAAGCGAAGGCAGAGAGCCTCAGAAACGAAGAGAATGCCCAAATCAAGGCTTATGCCGACACGGTTCCAGCCTTGCGTCAATTGATTGACATTGCATTGCTTGGCAACAACCTCCTCAAAGGAGCAGACCTTGACAACTTCTTGCGTCGTTCAATCGACTTATTGAAATAAACATAATAATTAACCCAACAGCAAACCTATGCTTAGCATTCGCACGCTGTTGGGTTATTTTATATAAAAACCGAGCCAATGAAAATCTGCTTATTTGTAGTCGGCAAGACCAACCACAACTACCTTTCGCCAGGCATAGAGGACTACACCAAAAGAGTAAACCACTATGTGCCTTTCAGCATACAGTTTATCGCCGATGCCAAAAACACCCGCAACATGACACAGGCGCAACAAAAAGTGGCAGAAGGTCAGAACCTGCTTGCCGCCTTTGAGCCGTCGGACTGCGTAGTGCTTCTCGACGAACACGGGAAAGAGATGAAATCCCTTGAATTTTCCGCCTATATAGAAAAGAAAATGCAGAATGTGCCCAAACGACTGGTCTTTGTCATTGGAGGGCCATACGGCTTCTCCGAAGACGTCTACAATCGCGCCAACGAGAAAATATCTTTGTCAAAAATGACATTTCCTCACGACTTGATACGCCTCGTGTTTTGCGAGCAACTTTATCGTGCATACACGATAATGCACAACGAGCCCTACCACCACGAATAAAGCGCTAATGGCGTTTCTCTACTTTGAGATGAGCATTCCCTGCATCACCTCATCGGCGACCGCTTCGCCCTTGGCGATTTTAAGAATGTCGTAGCACATATTCGCCACCGACGACGGACCGTTGGCGGTTACGAAATGCCCATCGACCACACTGCGCACTGGTTCTACCGTCGACTTGCTGCATAGGCTTTCGAAACCCGGATAGCACGTCATACGGCGACCATCCATCACACCCATTTGAGCCAACACTACTGCTGGCGAAGCACAGATGGCAGCGACATAGGCATTGCGCGATATTTGGTCGTTGACAAGTGCATGCACCGACTTGCATTCATACAAGTTTTTCGCACCCGGCATTCCTCCGGGGAGCACTACCCAATCAGGGTTCAGATTAGCCACTTCATCGACAACCGTGTCAGCAATCATCTGCACGCCATGCGCACCCGTAACGATTGCATCCTCATTAATTGACACACTAACGGCATTCATACCGCCACGACGCAAGATGTCGACTGTGCCAATCGCTTCGATTTCCTCAAAGCCATCAGCAAAAAGCACCAATGCGTCCACTTTATTTGAATTTGACTGTTGCATAATTTATAGGTTTATTGGTTGAGTGTAAAATTAAGGCGTTTTTTTAATCTTCACAATTATTTCATCTGAAAATGTCTTAATTTTGCGGTATGAACACATTTGAACACAACAGAAAGCGAGCCATCATCCTCGCCTGTCTCGGAGTTATCGGCATTATATTGATATTCTGCTTTAAACCATCGCGCAAAGAATGGATAAAGCAAGCCGGTGTGGTTTGGAACACCGAATACCACATCACATATCTGTCGACAAAGAATCTCGCGGACTCTATCGATGCTACGTTCCGCAGAGTTGAACTCAGCGTATCGCCATTCAACAAAGCCTCTCTCATCACATCCATCAACGAAAACAAGACAGACTCACTCGACGAGACATTGAAGACAATCTACCTCAAGTCTGTAGAGATAAACAAAGAAAGCGACGGCGCTTTCGACCCCACATTGTCACCCATCATCAATGCATGGGGCTTCGGTTACAAGTCAGGAACTATGCCTACTGACGGCGACATAGATTCTATGCTCCAGTTTGTCGGCATCCAGAAGTCCCAACTCAAGGGAAAGCAACTGATAAAAAACGACATGCGCACCACATTCAACTTCAGCGCAATAGCCAAGGGCTTCGGCTGCGACGAAATCGGGCGCATGCTTGAGCGCAACGGCGTGGAGGACTATCTCGTGGAAGTAGGCGGCGAGATTGTGGCGAAAGGCAGCAATCCTCAAAATGACAAATGGCACGTATCAATTGACAAGCCAATTATTTCCGACGGCAACATCGTGCATGAATCCGCTGAAATAATTGCAATCAGCAATCAATCCGTTGCCACGTCGGGCAACTATCGCAACTATAAGGAAGACAGTCTCGGCAACCGCTATGCCCACATAATCAACCCCAAGACCGGATACCCTTCGACGACCGACATTCTCAGTGCCACAGTCATTGCCACGGACTGCATGTCGGCAGATGCCTATGCAACCACATTGATGGTGCTCGGACTTGACAAGGCTAAGGATTTGCTGGCAAAGCACCCTGAAATTTCCGCGATGCTGATTACCTCTCAGAACGGCAAAATGAGTTTTTGGCATTCCAACAACTATCCGAAAGCCGAGAAACAATAAGTTCTACCCTGCCTCCTGCACTTTAATGATTTTGGTTACGAAAAACAGTCTCCTGATGGCTGTTTTCGGCAAATCGATGTCATCGTATGCAGGATTGGCACTGCGCAACACAACCATTGACTCGTCGGCGTGGCGACGCAGATACTTGACCATGCGGTAATCATCCAGCAGAACCACATAGATCTGTCCCCAATAGATAATTGAGGCATCGGAAACTTCACGCACTGCGATATAGTCACCATTGTCGATAACCGGCGACATACTGTCGCCACTCACACGGACAATACGGCAATTACAATCGACACCTGGCATCGACAATCTGCCAATGATGCGGTCGTCGGCAAAAAGACGGTCGCGCGTCAGTGCTCCAGCCGTTACGTCAAGGTCGTAGACAGGCAATCCGTCTTGACCATTGTCAAAATTTCCGACAACAACCGAATCAGGATGTGACTGTTTGCCAAAAGGAACGCCTTCACCATTGACGAGCCAAGGTTTCGACACTCCCAAACCGACAACAATCTTATTGATAAACGAGTCGGAAATAGGCAACTTGCCATTCAACAACTTTGACAAATTTGTCACGTCGCACCCGATGCGTGCAGCAAAGGCATTTTGTCGCAATCGCAACTCCCCCATTATATATTTTATCCTTGAAATTACCTCTGATGTCTCCATTGCCATAAATTTTGCGCAATTTACCACTTTTTTGGCAAACAACCAAGAGCTTTGCAATTTTTCATAAATTCTTCGCTTCCAACTTCAGCAGCATTTTCTTTGCCTCCAAGCCTCCAGCATAGCCCGTTAGATTACCATTTGCGCCTATCACCCGATGGCACGGCACAATTATAGAAATGACATTCGAGCCTATTGCCTGCGCCACCGCCCGAACACCTTTTCGATTGTCAATTCTGTCTGCAATTTCAAGATACGTCGTTGTCGCGCCAAAGTGTATTTCGCACAATGCCTGCCACACACTTGTCTGAAACTCAGTACCAGCCAATAGGAATGGGACGCTGAACGACTTGCGATGCCCAGCGAAATATTCATCAAGTTCAGTTGTCGCCAGATTTAAAACATCCGACACGACCTCTTTCATCTTCGCATTAAAGGCTCGCATCAACCTCTTGTCATTCCGCTCTCTGCGCTTGGAATCAAGCCAATCGCAAAGGCACAGTCTGTCGCCAATCGACCCCAAAACCAACTTTCCACACGGAGAGTCGTAGACTTTAGTGCATATCACATCATTCATTTCCAACAGCCTTGTTTATTTTCTGGACATTAGGCGAATATGTATCACCCTCACAAAATTACTCTAAAAATGTCTATTTTCTTCCTCGTAGAGAACACGATTACCAATTTACACAACCACACCAAAGTGTTAATACATGTTATTATTTGGAATTTATCTAAATAAGATTAAGCGCAACTTGCGTAGTTCACAACATATTACGACCTTTGCAGTCGAAATTTGTAGTATATGAGGTTATCTGAACTGAAGACAGGTGACACCTGTGTGATAGTCAAAATTTTAGGTCACGGTTCTTTCCGCAAACGCATGATGGAAATGGGTTTTGTGAGAGGGAAAAAGATTCTTGTTGAGCAAAATGCCCCGCTCCGCGACCCAATCAAATATAAAATTATGGGCTACGAACTGTCGTTACGACGGTCGGAAGCCAATCTAATTGAGGTGGTGCGCGAGTCTCAGGCAGACCAAGTACCGACAGAGGACGTGTCGCTCATCAACGACGTTGACTGCGGATTTGTAAAATCGTTCAACACCCAGCGCCACACAATCAACGTAGCGCTGATTGGAAACCCAAATTGCGGCAAAACCTCACTTTTCAACGTTGCCTCTGGAGCCAAAGAGCATGTGGGCAACTATAGCGGTGTTACGGTCGATGCCAAAAGCGGCAAGATGAAATACCGCGACTACACTTTCAATATTGTTGACCTCCCTGGAACGTATTCTTTATCGGCATATTCGCCCGAAGAACTGTATGTGCGCCGCTATCTCCATGACGAAGTGCCAGATGTAATAATCAATGTGGTCGACTCGTCAAACCTTGAGCGCAACCTGTATCTTACCACCGAACTCATCGACATGGATCACAGCATGATTATTGCCCTCAACATGTATGATGAATTGGAGCGAAGCAAGGTGACGTTCGACTATCAGTCGCTCGAAAAGATGATTGGTGTGCCGATGGTGCCGACCGTATCTAAAACAGGCAGAGGTGTCAACGAACTTTTCGACACGATTATTGAAGTGTTTGAGGGTCGCAATGAGGTTGTCCGCCACGTGCATATCGGTTTTAGCAAAGACGTGGAAGACGCCGTAAAGAAATTGCAGACCGGACTCAAAAATGAGCCAGACCTTGATATGCGTTTTTCCGCACGCTATTTGTCAATCAAGTTCCTTGAAAACGACAAGGAAGTCACTGGTCTGCTTAGCCAATTACCTCATTTTGATAAAATAAAAGAACTTCGCGACACATTGGTTGCTGAAATAGAGCACTCCCACGAAGAGGATATTCCTACCATAATCGCAAACACGAAATACGGTTTTGTGACGGGTGCGCTACGCGAAACGCTGCACACTGAAGACAAGGAAGAAGCCAAAACCACTGCAATGATTGACTCTGTAGTGACAAGTAAATTGTTCGGTTTTCCAATTTTCATCTTCATAATGTGGCTTATGTTTTGGGCCACATTCACCATCGGTCAATACCCTATGGACTGGATTGATGCAGGTGTGGGATTTATCGGCGACTTAATCAGCAATTACCTACCCGACGGACCTATCAAGGATATGCTCATTGACGGCGTTATCGGCGGCGTTGGCGGCGTTATTGTGTTCTTACCTAATATTTTAATTCTGTATGCGTTTATCTCGTTTATGGAAGATTCCGGATATATGGCTCGAGCGGCATTTATTATGGACAAAATCATGCACAAGATAGGTCTGCACGGAAAATCATTCATTCCGCTGGTTATGGGATTTGGATGCAACGTGCCAGCAATCATCGCAACGCGTACCATCGAAAGTCGCAGCAGCCGTCTGATTACAATATTAATTGACCCATTTATGTCGTGCGGAGCCCGACTGCCAATCTACTTGCTCCTCATCGGAGTGTTTTTCCCGAGCCACGCAAGTTTGGCGCTGCTGAGCCTTTACGCATTGGGCGTGATTGTAGCCGTAGTAACAGCCCGACTGTTGCGCCGATTCCACTACAAAAAGGATGAAACCCCATTTGTTATGGAACTTCCACCCTACCGCATCCCTACAATGAAAGCGACGATGCGCCACATGTGGGCGAAGGGCGAACAATATCTTCGCAAGATGGGTGGCATAATCCTTGTGGCAAGCCTGTTCATCTGGATTCTCAGTTATTTTCCACGTCCAACTGAGCAACAAATTGCCTCTGCGAAAACAGAGATGGTTGCCGAAGGAGCGGAAGACGTTTCCGTTGACAATGCGACGAAAGTAGCCACGACAGAAAACTCATACCTCGCTCGCCTTGGCAAGTTCGTGCAACCCGTATTTGAACCGATGGGCTTCAACTGGAAAATGACAGTGTCGCTACTCTCCGGCACCGTGGCGAAGGAGACCGTGGTGTCGACACTCGGTGTGCTATACAGCGGAGAGTCGGACAACGATGCAGCACTTTCGCAACGTCTGCAACAAGCCGACACAAAGACTGGGAAGCCAGACTTCACACCTCTTGTCGCTGCTTGCTTTATGATTTTTGTGCTAATCTATGTGCCATGTATTGCCACCATCACCGCCATTGTCCGCGAAACAGGTAGTTGGCGTTACGGTGCATTTACATTGGTCTACAACACCTTTGTAGCATGGCTGTTGGCATTCATCGTCTATCAAGTAGGCACGTTATTCATGTAACACGACACATTTTATGCCACAGCAACGCAACAATGCCATATCCATCGCCAAAGGTTTCGCTATAATATTTGTAGTGATTGCCCATGCCGAGATGCCAGGAATGCTCAACAGAGCGATTTACCTCTTCCACATGCCGTTGTTTTTCATCACTGCCGGATATTTCTTCAAAGCCGAGACAGCAGAAAATCCATGGCCATTTATCGTGAAACGCTTCAAGGGACTGTATGTGCCTTTCGTGAAATGGAGCATCTTTTTCCTCCTCATCCACAACCTGTTGTTCAAATGGGGCATTCTCAACGAGGTCTACGGTAATTGGAGTGGCGGCACGACGCATCCCTACACCCTGCATCAATTTTGGCAACGATTGACAAACATTGTGTTTTCGATGGGCGGATACGATGAATTTCTTGCCGGCGCATTCTGGTTCTTTCGCGGTCTGCTTGTCGCAAGTATTGCATTTGCAGTGCTGTATTTTGCTCTCAGTCAAGTAAAGCGTTTGAAAGGCAAACATATAGTCATTTCTTCAATTATTTGCCTCATGGCACTCGCCTTCGCCTTGTTCAAGGTTGGAGAGGGCGTAAAGATAATCACATTAGTGCAAGGCGGATACCGCGATACGATGGGGGTTTTGTTCTTTGGTATGGGCACAATCTATCGCCAGTATGAGAACCGCATCGGGCACAGCCTGAGGCTCGCTATTGCAGGAGCCGCGATTGTGTTGATTTGCTCATATCTGGAATGCTCAGGTATGTGTCTCACACCACGCATCCGTGACGTGTTCTCCTTAACGCTGACAGGCTTCGCAGGATGGATAATGACCTACAACATCTCCCACTATCTTGCAAAAATCAAGAACTTCGTTACTCGATTTCTTGTTTATTGCGGAGAGCATACGCTGTACATCTTCATTTGGCACGTATCGGCATACAAGGTGGTTAGCCTGCTTAAAATTTGGTGGTACGGGCTGGACCCTCGACAAATCGGATGCCACATGGTAATCCACGACTATGCGGCAAATGACTGTTTCTGGGTGCTCTACACTATCGCCGGTGTGGGCATTCCTTTGCTCGGCTATTGGCTTTACTCAAAAATCAAGACTCGGCTGGCATCTCGCTTCGGCTCTTGCTCGTAGTCACGAGGAAGACACCGCCGAAAATCAATGCCACAGCAATGCCTTTCATCGCATTGAAGGAATCAAGTCCCAAATAGATTGTAACGATGCAAGCCACAACCGGTTGCACATAGTTGTACATACCCGTAACCGTAGGACGCAAATGTTTCTGCCCTACGATGATGAACATATAACTAACAAATGTGGCGAAGACCACAATAAACAGGATTGACAAAATGTCGCTCATCTGCAGTGCCACCCAATCGGTTGACAGAAGTGTGGTGTAGGAAAATGGCAAAGTCACCAGAAAAGCATAGGTAAACATCCATTTCATCACTGTTATCAGAGAATATTTTGAAATAAAATTCTTGAATAGCACCAGATAAGAAGCATAACTGAGTTGCGCAAAAAGCACCAACAAATCACCGGCAATATGGCTGCCGTTGGCACTCATCGACAACGATTGTCCGCTACCGAGAATAAGCATCAAAGCACCTCCAGCACCGAATGCGATACCGATGACTTTTTTACCAGTAATCGGTTCGTGCAAGAAGATGGCAGCAAGGAGCATCGCCCATAGCGGCATACTTGTGGTTATAATAGAAGCATCGGCAGGCGAAGAAAGTCCTACACCAAAGATAAAGCAACCCTGATTGAATACGATGGCAAGCATCGAAGCGCCGAAGAGTTTAAGCATATCCCGCGACGTGACGTGCTCTGGTTTCTGAAAAAACGACACAAGCCAAAACAAAACCATTGCACCGAAAACACGCAAATCGGTCATCACAAGAGGCGTGATAACACCGCCAGCCATAACAATCTTTGCCAATGGCGACATCAGTCCCCAACTACTATTGGCCAACAGCATTGCGCCATGGCCTTTCCAACTAAATTTTTCCATAATACAATCTAATCAAATCCGCTTTTTCCGCTGCAATCCGACAGTCTTCAAAATGGCTATCCTTGGGCGATAGTAAAACGATGGTGCAAAGTTACGCAAATTATTTCTAAGTGGTGAATTATTGCGCTATGCAACGGGAGCGAAAGAAATATTTGGAACGGAGAGCGTAATCTATCGTGGAATTTACGTAAATTTGCTGATTGTAGAAAGAACTTGATTAATGAACAAATACAATATATTCCGGTTTGTTTGCGTTGTGCTACTATGGTTGGCACTGTGCTACATCCTCGTCACACGGAGTCAAGTGGTTGATTTCCGAGTGGTTTTTGCAATCATTGCATCGGGTATTGTGATATTTGTGCCAATCTATAAGAAATATAAACGTGGAAAAGGTGACTGAAAAATATCCGTTATTATCAAAAATCAATAGTCCCGCAGACCTTCGACAACTTCCTGTGCAAGAACTGCCGAAAGTATGTCAGGAGTTGCGCGAATTTCTTATAGATTCCCTCTCCGTAAACCCTGGGCACTTTGCTTCGAGTATGGGCGCAGTCGAAATCACTGTGGCTCTTCACTATGTGTTCGACACGCCATACGACAGAATTGTTTGGGACGTAGGACATCAGGCTTACAGCCATAAGATTCTCACTGGCCGCCGCGATGCTTTTGCCACCAACAGAATGATGGACGGTTTGAGCGGCTTTCCCAATCCCGCTGAGAGCGAATACGATAGTTTCATTGCTGGGCATGCGTCCAATTCAATTTCCGCAGCCTTGGGCATGGCCATCGCTTCACGAGTAAAGGGCGAAACCCGTCGCAACGTGATTGCAGTTATCGGCGACGCCTCAATTGCTGGCGGCTTGGCATTTGAAGGCCTAAACAATGCAGCAAGCACCAAAAGCAATCTGCTGATTGTGCTCAACGACAACGATATGGCTATTGCCAACAACGTAGGCTCGCTCAACAAATATCTCGTCAACATAACCACTTCGAAGAGTTACAACACACTGCGCTACAAAGTGTATCGTGCGCTTCGCAAGGTGCATATGATTACCGAAAGTCACCGTGGCATAATTCTGCGCTTCAACAACAGTTTGAAGGCACTGATTTCACGCCAGCAGAACATCTTCGAAGGTCTAAACATTCGCTATTTCGGTCCTTACGACGGACACGATGTGATTAGGCTGGTCAGGGTCTTTGCTGACCTGAAAGCAATGGACGGACCAATACTCCTACATCTGCGCACAGTCAAAGGAAAAGGCTATGCTCCGGCTGAAAAAGACCCATGCGTATGGCATGCACCAGGCAAATTTGACAAAGAGACTGGTGAAATCATTAAATCGAAAAGCGACGGACGCCTCAAATATCAGGATGTGTTCGGAAAGACACTTGTGGAACTTGCAGAAAAGAATCCTAACATTGTAGGCATCACAGCGGCAATGCCGACAGGATGCTCAATGACGTTCATGCAAGAGCGATTCCCGAACCGCACTTTCGATGTCGGCATATCTGAAGGTCACGCAGTAACCTTCTCTGGAGGATTGGCGAAAGACGGTGTTTGCCCGTTCTGCTGCATCTATTCGACATTTCTGCAACGCGGATTTGACGAAATCATCCACGATGTGGCCATACAAAATCTGCATGTGGTGTTCTGCATCGATCGCGCCGGAATTGTAGGCGAAGACGGCGTAACACACCACGGCTCATTCGACCTTGCATATCTTCGAGGCATACCGAATCTCACTATAGCCTCCCCTCTCGATGAGCATGCACTGCGCGACCTGATGTTTACCGCACAAGCAGCCGACCATGGTCCGTTTGCCATCCGTTATCCGCGAGGCAAATGCGAGCACGCCGACTGGCAGAGCGAGATGCACGAGGTTGCCATCGGCAAAGGCCGCAAACTAAAATATGGCGACGACATTGCCGTGCTTTCACTCGGACCTATTGGCAACATCGCCTCAGCGGCAATCGCAGAGGCTGAAGCCGACGGCATCTCGGTTGCTCATTATGACATGGTGTTCCTAAAGCCTCTTGATGAGGATTTGGTAAAAGATGTAGCGACAAAATTCCGTCATATAATCACAATCGAAGACGGCACAACAACCGGCGGTCTCGGCTCAGCTGTGATGGAGTGCGTGAATGCAAACGGACTGAACACCACAGTGCATCGGGTTGGCATTCCTGACGAATTTGTCAAACAAGGTACAGTCGCACAACTGTATGCACAATGCGGTATGGACAAAGACAGCATACGCGATTTGATTATAAGCATCGTGAAAGGAGGTAGCAAGAAATGAAAATAGTTATTGCCGGAGCCGGCGAAGTGGGAACCCACTTGGCAAAACTCCTGTCGAAGGAAGGTCTTGACATCATCTTGATTGACAATGATGAAAGCAAATTGTTGGCTATTGATGCCAACTATAACCTCATGACAATGACTGGTAGCCCTACTGCCTTTAAGGTACTCAAGAATGCCAAGGTGGGCAGTTGCGACCTGTTTATTGCCGTCACCCCTTTTGAAACGCGCAACATCGTGTCGTGCACATTTGCGAAGAAACTCGGAGCGAAAAAGACGGTGGCGCGCATCGACAACTATGAATTTCTGAAACCCGAATATCAGGCATATTTTGCTGAAATGGGCGTTGACGACCTGATCTACCCTGAGAATTTTGCTTCACTTGAGATTATTAGTGCCTTGAAACATTCGTGGGTGCGCAACTGGTTTGAACTTTACAACAGCGAACTGATATTGAGCGGCATTAAACTGCGTGAACAAACGCAGATTATTGGAATGAAGATCAAGGATTTGGCAATGGAGGGGCATCCGTTCCACATTTGTGCCATCCGCCGCCGCCACGAAACCATCATCCCTCGAGGCGATGACCATCTGGAACTCAACGATATAGTATATTTCTTATTTCGTCGCGACAGCATCGACTATATTATGGAAATATGCGGAAAGCGCACCAAGACAATAAAGAAAATTCTCATTATGGGCGGCAGCCGCATAGGCATCCAATTGGCAAATATGCTCGACGATTCGTATAAGATTAAATTTATCGAAAACGACCGCGAGAAGTGCTACAAACTCGTTGAGAAAATCCCTGCCAACTGTTCAGTTGTCAACGGCGATGCTCGCGACATCGATTTGCTCCGCGAGGAAGGCATTGCCGACTATGATGCTTTCATTGCATTGACCGACAGTTCGGAAACAAACATATTGGCATGCCTGACGGCGAAAGAGTTCGGAGTGTGGAAGTCGATAGCCGAAGTGGAAAACATACAGTTTATTGCCGAAGCCGACAACCTTAACATCGGCACGGTAATCAACAAGAAACTTCTGGCATCGAGCAAGATTTTCCAAATTCTTCTCGACTTTGACTCATCAAATGCCAAATGTCTGGCATTGACCGATGCCGAAGTGGCGGAAATCACAGCGAGCGAGAAGTCGAAAATCACAAAAGCCCCAGTAAAGGACTTGAAACTGTCGCACGATATGACTATCGGTGGACTAATCCGAGACGGCAAAGGTATGCTGGTTAACGGTTCGACAAAGATAGAGCCGGGCGACCGCGTGCTCGTGTTCTGCCTTTCTGGTGCAATCCACAAAATCGAAAAAATGTTTCATTGATAAACTACGATGGTGTTCGAAAAAAACAGAATAAACTTTGGCGTTGTAGCCAAACTGTTGGGACTTCTGCTGCTGATTGAAGCCGTGTTTATGCTCCCCTCGTTGTTTGTCAGCATAGCATACGGCGAGACAGAAGCAATGTGGAGTTTCGTCTACGCCATTGCCATAACGGCAGGCGTCGGTACAATCGGATTTGTCTATCCTATCCGCAACCGCGACATGGGGCGACGTGAGGGATTTCTTCTCACTTCCCTTACGTGGTTTATCTTCTCAATCTTCGGTATGATACCGTTCCTGCTCAAGCCGTGTGGGCTTCCAGTTGCGGACGCTTTTTTTGAAACAATGTCGGGACTTACCACCACTGGAGCATCCATTATGACCGACATCGACACCCAATCGCATGGCATCTTGCTTTGGCGTGCCGTAACGCACTTTATCGGCGGTATGGGTATTATCCTTTTCACATTGGCTGTCATACCTATGCTCAACAAGCAAAGTGGTTTGCAGTTATTCAACGCAGAAGTGACTGGCTTGACCCATGAAAAAATACGCCCTCGCATCAGCAATACAGCAAAGACGCTGTGGGCAATCTATCTGTCGCTAACCATTGCATTGGTACTGCTTCTCTGGTTAGGTCCGATGGATTTGTTCGACGCTGTGTGCTATGGATTTTCAGCGATAGCGACTGGCGGATTTGCTCCGCACAACGACAGTGTGGCATACTACGATTCCACCTATGTGAAGATTGTGATGACCGTGTTCATGTTTATCGCCGGCATCAGTTTCAGTTTGATTTACCGCATTATCAAAGGCGACTTCAAGAGTCTGCTGCAAAACGATGTAACGCGATGGTACATTAAAATTGTGGTATTCTCGATGGTGGCAATCGGCATCATAGAATATGTGGCTGGCGATGAGCCATGGCAGAATTTACTTGCCGATGTGCCGTTCCAGACGGTATCAGCCATAACATCGTCAGGCTTCAACGCCACCGACATCAATTTGTGGCAACACGGCTCAATCATCATCGTCATTGCGCTGATGATGTCCGGCGCTTGCGCTGGCTCTACAACCGGTGGTGTGAAGATTGACCGCATCGTGCTAATTGTGAAGAATCTCAAAAACGAGATGCACCGCATACTTTTTCCCAACACCATCTCCCCTGTTCGCGTAAACGGTAAAATCCTATCGGGCGATATGACAGCAAAAGTTGGCGCATTCCTTATGCTATTCGCCCTCTGTCTGCTTGCTGGTTCGTTTTTATTGGCACTGTCTGGAATCAACCTGTTTGACTCCATCTTCGCCTCAATGTCGTGCCTCAGCAACAACGGATTAGGTTATGGCTTCACTGGTGATTCGTTTGCCGACATAAACGCCTTCGGCAAATGGGTGCTTTCACTGCTTATGCTCATCGGCCGTCTTGAATTTTCTGCCGTTATAATCTTGTTCACTCAAGCATTCTGGAGCAAATAAGAAAACGGTTTATTACTGTCTGGCAAACAGACTGCAATAAACCGTTATACAATATGAGGTGCGAAGTCAACGCGCCCTATTCATATCGCGAAAGAGGTGCTATTTCTTTTCTGACTTGACGATTTCGTAACTAATAGCATTTAGATGGTAGAATGACAGGTATGCCTTACCTTCTTTTGCTTGACGCTCGGCGATTTTGGTGCGATAGTCTTTCATACGGGCAGCAAAGGTGTTGATTTCGGCTTGTCCCTGAGCGGCTTTTTCCGACTCACAGCCTACCTCAACATTTTCACCGTGCACTTCTTCAACTTTGGCATAGTCTGCTTCCATCTTCTGCACGGCAGCCTCATCGATGCGGTCTTCAACAAGCACGCCTTTCACTTGCAGCACTTTGTGGATTGCTTCTTTTGGGAATGCGCCGAATGTTGAGCCAGCGGCTTCAGCACGGAGCAGTCTGTCGGCCTTGGCACTGGCAAGGAACGCTTTGCGACCTCCGTGTTTGCACAAGTGAGAGCACTCCCCTTCAATTACAATTGTGTCGCCTACATATTTCTCGGCATTGTCAAGTACATTGTCAACGGTCAGCGCTTCGTCCTGAATGTCGACTTTCTCGCTTGATGTTTTTGAACTGCAGCCGAACAGTGCTACGCACAATACTGCGGCTAAAGCAATGATTGATTTCTTCATATTGATTTATTTTTTATCAGTGAACAAAATAAGTGGAATGAATGCAAAGATTCCGAAGAGGAATGTTCCGACACCGCCAGCGATTGCCACCTTACGGCAACGGCGATACAAGAAGGCGAAGACCAGGGCCAAAACAACATTCAGTAACATAAATGCGCAGCCATCGGGCCATCCGATGCGAGGATACACAAACTGGTCGGTCATTGAGGTGAACGACAGTGTGAAGGGGAAAACATAATTCGCCGCCGTTTCAAAACGCGACTTCCCAATAGTTTCCTGATATTTGCCCAAGAGAGAGAAGTCGTTGTTGTCGATGGCATACGAAGTGACAGCAGCGTCGTCGGTTATGTTGACCATCCAGTTGAACACGTTAGCCATAATCACTATACGCTGCGTTTCCGGATTCCACTTTATCGGGAGTTTCTGCATTTGATAGGTCGATGCTTCGAGCATATACATATTGCAGTCGGTATCAGTGACGATGCCAAGGAAGCGGTGGTCTACATTTTCAGTGACAAAAACATGCTTCACATTAATACCTTTGGCAGCATCCACGCGATGCACATACGGACGACCTACCTGCATCTTTACATGAAACAGTTGATGCGAAGCATCTGCCATCAAATAGCCCTCATCGTAGGGTTTCTTCGACGTTATGTTTGCTGCGAGAGTTGATGCTGGGAACGAGAAGCCCTCCTCCTTCATCATTTTAGTAAATCTTGCGCTACGTTCCGGCAACACTTTGTTGGTAGCCATATCGACAAATTCAATACCGTCGCCAGTCATACGGAACACCTCGGTAGCATCTTCAAGTTCCAAACGCTCAGGCATCGATTCCATCATCATATTCACTTTGGCTTCGACCTTATTTATCTCCCGCGGATTGGTTACAAACACCCATGAATTTTCGCGGAATATCTTTACCGACACGTCCCTACCGCATACAGAGTCGGGCAATTCGTCTTTGCCAGCCAACAGCGTGTAGTAGACCTGCGGCAGCAATTTGTCACGCTCACTCTTGGTGATTTTCTTATACACACTGCCGTCGGCATTCAGTTCAAGATATTGCTGCTTATTGTCCTCGTCACTCTTTGAGAGGACAAACTTTTTGTCTGTCGGGCTAAAGTAGACCAATGGAGCCTTAGCATTAGTGGGTAGTACAAAATTTGCCAGCCACGGCAAGAACCAAGCCAACACTATAGTTGACAGGACAATCAGAAATATGTTGCTTAACTTTTTCATCTTAATCTTGACGGCCCTCCTTAAACCGATAAACTGCCCGATAAACCAACAGAGCACACAACAATGATACGACCAGGAACAATGCCAAAACGCCGTTGTAAGCCTCTGGCGCTTCAATCAGATAGAACAACGACACAAGGCCGATGCCAATCAGCGCCAATGCCACCTTCTGCAACTTGCATCCTTCAATGCAAATAGAGGTTGTGAAAAAATATGCAGCAATTCCGCTCAAGAACCACGGTAGCATGGTGAGCACCACGCGCGACACTAATTCCGGCACCAAAATTCCAGAATCGTAGACGGCGACCAAGATTGTTGTAACGACGGCGATTGCCAGAAATTCCACAATGCCGATTGCCATCATTGCCAAAATCATCTTGTTTTGAGGATAAGGCAAGTGCAATGTCAACTTGAAACGCTTCTGCGCCATTTCAGGCAGCATCTGCGCCAGACCCAGACCTATGCCCACCACAAGTGGGACAAACATTAGATGGGTTACAAACACATTGTCCTTCATCAGCATTATCTGCCAAATGTGTTCCACACCTTTCAGTGTAGCCACACGATTCATACTCAGCACATCGAACGCAGCGATGCACAAAGACAAGACCAGTCCAATCAGGAACACGCCTCTTGTCTTAAGCCATTCCTTATATATAATTGCCTTAAGCATAATTCAATCAATACTTTCCTGTTAAACCAATAAATACGTCCTCAAGCGACAACGACTCTTTCTTAAGATTTGAATAACCGATGTTTTTCTCTGCGAGAATTGCCGCCAAAGTTTCTTCCGACTCAAAACTGTATGCTTCGCACTGTTTCTTGATTACAGACGGGCTATAGATGCGGCTGTCGTCCTTCAACGCAGCGCAGTCGTCAGCCACAAAGGTGTAGCGGCTGAATGTGTCCATCAACTCCTTTACAGGCTTCTGAACCAAGATTTTTCCATAATCGAGAATGATGCAGTCGTCCACGAGGCGTTCCATATCCTGAATGATGTGGGAGGTCATAAACACCGTCTTGTTTTCTGCCTTGGCATATTCGCGAAGATAGTCGGTGAACAGTCTGCGATAACCTGGGTCCAAACCCAAAGAAAAATCATCGAGCACGAGCAAATCGGCATTCTGTGCCAAAATCAACCCCAACGCCACCTGCGACCGCTGACCGCACGACATGCTCGACAATTTCTGGTTAGGCGTAACCTTCAACTTTGCCATCAGTTCGTAGTAGGCATCTTTGTTCCATTTCGGATAGAACTTGGAATAGAATTTTTCAATTTGACCGATGGTCATAAAGGCATACTGCACATGTCCCTCAAGCAACAAAGCAATTCGGGCACGTGTTGCTGGCGACAAATTCGTTATATTTTCACCAAATATCCGACATTCGCCCTTTTGAGGACGAAGATACCCCATAAGGATATTGATTGTCGTCGTTTTACCAGTGCCGTTTTTACCCAAAAGACCTAAAATCCTACCTTTAGGCACTTCGAAGGATAAATTTTCGTAGATTACCCTGCCGTTACCATATCGTTGGGACAAATTTCTGACCGAAATTACATTTTCATCCATTTGTTTTCTGACGTTTAACCTCTGATTATACAAACAACTACACCCTGCACTACACGTCAGTCGACCATAATGCCGAGATGCAGTCTATCATTATACAAAAATAATACAAAGAGGAGTAACAACAAACACTTTCGGTCGCCAAAACATCATAAAAGTTTAGGCTTACCAGTTGCCGACGAGGTCAAGTCATAGGCGAAATAAGAAACAGCGATTGTGATTGTGGCGATCACGCCCCAAATTGCGACGTTGCCATAAACCTCTACAAATTTTGCAGTTGCGGACCATTCTCCAGCCAACTTGCTGAGCATCTCGGACAGATAAGGAAAGCAGAGCGTAAAGACAACACCTGCGACAAATCCAGCACAGGCAGCAACACAAATTGCCAGTTTATTCTTGCGCCTGTTTGCCTCGGCATATTGCTTAATCACCTCAACAGCCTGCATTCTCTTTTCGAGTTGAGCCATAAAGCGAGTGTCCGATGTCATTTCAGGGTTGAAATCGGCAAAATGCGAAGTAAGTTTTTTGTCATCGTCCATAACTAATCTTGTAAAAGGTTCTTCAAATGTTGTCTACCACGCGACAGTTGCGCCTTGACGGCATCAGTAGATGAATTGGTGATTTCGGCAATCTCATCTACAGCATAGCCCTGCATATAGTAAAGCAGAATAGCAGTGCGCTCCTTCACCGACAACCGGTCGAGCGCAAGATAGAGAGACTGATAACGGAATGCGCTGTCGGCTTTGTCGGTGCCAGGCAACTGAACGGCTTCGGCAAGCGAGTCTGAAAGCCGCTGGCTGCGGCGGTCGCTGAGAAAGGCGTTGTAGGCAATACGATAAATCCACGTGGAGAACTTGCAATCTTCTCGAAAGTCGTCGCAAGAAAGATATGCCTTCAGAAACGCATCCTGGGCAATATCGTCGGCCAATGCACTGTCGCCGCAGCAAAGAGCAGTCAGGAAGCGGCGTACTGCTTTCTGAGTGCTCTCCACATTTCTGATGAATTGCTGACGGTCCATTCCGAGGGTTTAATGGCAATCCTTGTCAATTGATTTGCGGGTGATAAAATAGGTCACTAGATAGGCGACTCCAATGGCAAGGCTGCATCCGCCGATAATGACCAAACTAACAAGCCAACCAGCAATGTCTTCCGGTTCAAGATTTTGTTCTATTGTCGGAACGTTAAAAATAGTAGTAGCAATCATTGCCACAAGTCCGAGAAAGGTGAAGATGCATCCACGGAGAAGATGCTTTTGCAAAATCTGCATTGGCGACTTCTGCGGTTGTCCGAGCGCTGCTATAAACTTATCGGCATCAATGTCGGAATTGTTTTCAATAGCCTTGATGATTATTTCAGCATTTTTGTCGTCCTTGTTTTTAATCGTGCGGAACACGATATACACAATCGCAACAGGCAGAACTACACAAACGAAAATAGGAATTAATATATGATCCATAATTTTCCCTTTTTAAACGGTTAATAAAAGTTGTTTGTTTTGAGAATTCTCGACTGTTAGACGCAACAAGGACACTAAAGGTGACATTCGCGTGAAAAAAATTTTCCGCGCAGATAGAATTGCCAGAATGCCAATGCAAAAACGGCGATTACTGCGCCAACGATACCGATGCCAGCGATGGAGATATGAGTGCAGACAAGACCGCCGATAAGTGCGCCGCTACCGATGCCAAGATTGAAGATTCCTGAGAAAATCGACATAGCAACCGACGTTGCAGCCGGCGGAGCGACGTTGATGATTTCCGACTGCATTGCCACGTTGAATGCTGTGACCGCTGCACCCCACAACGCCAACGTAGCGACGATAGTAGCAACACTATAAGTGGCAGGCCAAAGCATAGCCAAGCAAAGGGCAACGACCGATAGTGTTACGGAAAGAAACGGATACCGCCACTTGCCAATATAATATTTCGAGAACAGCAGACTACCCACAATGCCGGCACCGCCGAAAATCATCAGTACCGTAGTGACCACCCCATCGGGCATAGTGGCGATTTGCTTAAGAAACGGCTCAATGTAACTGTAGCCCGTATAGTATGCCGTGGCAAAGACAAGCGAAAGAACGAAGATGCCTGTGAGGCAACGGTCACGTAGGAGCGACGGCAGTTGGCTGAAAGAAAATCCGCCTTGACTTTGCACCTTCGGCAATGTCAATGCAAGGTAAGCCAGAGTGACAAACGAAACGATGCCGATGCTGAGGAATGTCATTCGCCATCCCACGTGCAAACCGATGACACGCCCCAAAGGAAGTCCGAAAATCATAGCAACCGAAGTGCCAGTAACAATCATGCTCAAAGCCATTTGGCGACGATGTTCAGGCACTATCCGCACAGCCACAGGCGACACAATTGACCAAAACACCGAGTGGGCGCATGCCACCCCGATGCGCGATGCCATCAACATGGCGTAGCCCGTGGACAGGTACGACATCACCTGAAACACGGAGAAGAGCCCCACCACCCACAGCATGAGTCGGCGCAGATTCATCCGCGAGGTTATCACCATCAGCGGCAGCGACAACAGCATCACCATCCATGCGTAGACAGAGATAAGCATACCTGCCTCGGCTTCTGTAATTTTAAAGTCGGACGAGATATCGGTGAGCAGTCCGATAGGAACAAACTCAGATGTGTTGAACACAAACGCCGACAGGGTCAGTCCGATTAAAGGGAGCAACCCGCCTTTTGTGTTGTCTTGTTTCATAGATTGTAAATACTAAAAAACGTCAGTTCACCTTATTTTTCACGACTTCACCACTAACAAACTGACGCACGTTTTCGGTGGCTATTGCCATCAAGCGGCGACGCGCCTCAACGGTTGCCCAAGCAATGTGAGGAGTAAGATAGCAATTCGGGGCCGAAAGCAATGGATTGTCGGCTGTGGGAGGCTCAACCGAAAGCACATCAGCGCCGAAGGCGGCAATGCGACCAGCCTTGAGTGCTGCAGCCATATCAGCCTCGTTGACCAACGGACCACGCCCCGTGTTGATTACGATGGCGCTGCGCTTCATCTTGGCTATTGACGCTGCATCAATCAGATTTCTAGTGGCTTCGGTCAGCGGACAGTGAAGACTTATGAAATCGGCATTGTCAAGCACATAGTCAAGGCTCTCGCTGCGAATGCCTTCGGGAATAGCGTCTTGACTCTTTGACGTCACAGCAATTACGTTCATACCGAATGCCAAAGCGATGCGGGCAGTTGCCATACCGATGTTGCCGAGACCTACAATTCCGATGGTTTTCCCGGCAAGTTCCACTGTAGGAGTGTTCCAATAGCAGAAATCCTGACACTGCGACCACTTGCCGTCGGCTATTTCTTTGGCGTAGGTTGACACCGACATTGTGATGTTAAGGATATGCGCAAAGACCATTTGAGCAACCGACATTGTGCTATAGGCAGGAATATTAGCGACAACGATGCCTCGCTGCGTTGCGGCAACAGTGTCAACTATGTTATAGCCCGTGGCAAGAACACCAATAAATTTCAGTTTCGGAAGTTTCGAAAGGGTTTCAGCCGAGAAAGGTACTTTGTTGGTGAGCACAGCATCGG
>CAVAPE010000024.1:0-17669 GCA_963590405.1 Eubacterium sp. CAG:180
GCTTTCAAGGGCGAGCTTGGAGAGTTTCGGTTTCACACATTTTCGACAGAAGGTCTGATTAGTCCTGATATGCTTTTTCTCGATTCTTTGGTGAATATAACAGAAGAGAAACGCATCAATCGGCTCGCTGTGATTGGTTTCAATGAGCATTACGGAGAAGACATCAAAGAAATCCTTGAAAAATGCGAAGGAAAACTGATTACTAATTTTTCGATGCAAAATCTTGACAATGCGAAATTTACGACTCAAATAATCGCATATCCAATTATGATGGCATTGGGCATTAAAAGCGATGAGCTGCAGTAATTTATGGCGATTCGAATACTACGAACGGACTGTTTGCCATTCAAATATTGTAATTTTTCAGCAAAAAGCGGTCGCACAGTTGTTTATTCAAAAAAATATACGTAATTTTGCACCGCAAATTTTAAAAACAACTTATTAATTATTATGAACAAGTACGAAACCGTTTTCATTTTAACTCCCGTTTTGTCTGATGATCAGATGAAGGAAGCGGTAAAAAAATTCACTTCTGTTCTTACACAAAATGGTGCAGAAATCGTGAATGAAGAGAACTGGGGCCTCCGCAAGTTGGCTTACCCTATCCAAAAGAAAAGCACTGGCTTCTATTGCCTTGTTGAGTTCAACGCAGAGCCAGAAGCGCTTAAGAAGTTGGAAACCGCTTACCGCCGCGATGAGAAAGTTCTTCGCTTCTTGACTTTCCGTCTTGACAAGTATGCTGCTGAATATGCAGAAAAACGCAGAAGCCTTCGCGCAGCAAAGTCTAACAACAAAGAAACAAAGGAGGATTAATCATGGCACAATCACAATCAGAAATCAGATACTTGACTCCACTTTCAGTTGACGTCAAAAAGAAAAAATATTGCCGTTTCAAGAAGAGTGGCATCAAATACATTGACTACAAGGATCCTGAATTCCTCAAGAAATTCTTGAACGAACAAGGCAAAATCCTTCCTCGTCGTATCACTGGAACTTCACTCAAATTCCAAAGAAGAGTTGCTCAAGCCGTTAAACGTGCTCGTCACCTCGCTCTTCTTCCATACGTGACTGACTTGATGAAATAATTTTTAAAGAAGGATTACAATTATGAAGATTATATTAAAAGAAGATATCGCAACTCTTGGCTACAAAGACGATGTTGTAGAAGTAAAGAGTGGTTATGGCCGTAACTACCTTATCCCAACAGGCAAGGCAGTTATCGCTACTGAGTCTGCGCTCAAGGTTTTGACTGAAAACCAGAAACAAAGAGCTCACAAATTGGCTCAAATCAAGGCTGATGCAGAGGCTTTGGCTGAATCTTTGAAGGAAGTTTCTTTGACTATTGGCGCAAAGACAAGCTCTACTGGCACAATCTTTGGTTCTGTTAATAGCATCCAAATCGCAGAAGCTCTTGAGAAGTTAGGTTTCAATGTAGACCGCAAACTTATTGTCATCAAAGAGACAATTAAGGAAGTTGGTAGCTACAAAGCTCTCTTGAAACTCCACAAAGAGGTTTCTGTTGAAATCCCATTTGAAGTAGTATCTGAGTAATACTCGTTTCACACAATACGAAAATAAGCACACGTCAACAAGCGCGTGCTTATTTTTTGTTAATGGTATTTGAACATTCTTTGGAATATCTGTATATTTGACAACGAAGAATCTATTTACAAGTATGACAAATAAAAATCTTCGATTACCAGCCGAATGGGAACCGCAAGATGCCATAATGATTGTATGGCCACATGCGAACACTGATTGGGCTCCAATCTACGATGAAGTGATTGACTGTTATCAACGCATCGTAGGCGCTATCACGCAGCAAGGCGAACGTGTTATTGTCGTCGCCGACTCAGTTTGTAAAGACTTGCCAGTGCAAAATGATTTGCTGCGCGTCGTCACTTGCCAGACAAACGACACTTGGGCACGCGACACCTGTGCCTTGACGACTACCGACGGCGACCATTTTTTTGTAAACGACTTCCAGTTCAATGGATGGGGACTTAAATTCCCTGCATTCTATGACAACTTGATAACAAGCGAATTAACCAACCAGGGCATCTTTAGAGGTAAATATGACAATCATCTGAACTTCGCATTTGAAGGTGGTTCCATCGAAAGCGACGGCAATGGGCTGGCTTTAACCACAAGCGAATGCCTTTTGTCAAAGAACAGAAACGGAGGCTCTACAAAGTCGGAAATTGAAGATTATCTCAAAAAAACGTTCAACTTTAAAAAGATTCTGTGGCTAGACCACGGCTATCTCCGTGGAGACGACACCGACAGCCACATTGACACCTTGGCGAGATTAGCGCCATCCGACACCATACTCTTCGTAGGAACAGACGATGAATCTGACGAACATTACGATGAACTCAAAGCAATGCGCAAGCAACTCGCACAATTCACCAACTGCAACGGTGACAAATTCCGATTGCTGGAATTGCCGCTTCCCTCTCCGATTTTCGATAAAGACAGCAATCGACTACCTGCCACTTATGCAAATTTCCTAATCGCCAACGGTTGTGTATTTGTGCCGACCTACGGACAAGAGGGCAATGACCAAAAAGCATTGGACACAATAGCAACGGCATTCTCCGACAGAAAAGTCATCGGAATAGATTGCCAATGCCTAATCAAACAACACGGTTCGTTGCATTGCGTAACCATGCAATTCCCTAAAAAATCGCTCAATATATGAAAAGGACAATCAAAGTTGGATTAATCCAACAGTCAAATACTGCAAACATAGAAGCCAACAGAAACAATCTCATCCAGAAAATTCGCAGCCTGGCTTCCCAAGGTGCTCAGTTGGTCGTTTTACAAGAACTTCACGACTCGCTCTATTTTTGTCAGGTCGAATCTGTCGACAATTTCGATTTAGCGGTTGCAATTTCTGGGGAAATCACACAACTCTATTCCAATGTGGCAGCCGAATGTGGAATTGTCTTGGTTACATCTCTTTTTGAAAGAAGAGCGCCCGGGTTATACCACAACACATCAATAGTTTTCGAAAAAGACGGAACGATAGCAGGAAAGTATCGTAAAATGCACATTCCAGACGACCCCGCCTATTATGAGAAATTCTATTTTACCCCCGGCGATTTAGGCTTCTCACCTATCGAAACTTCTTTAGGTAAATTAGGCGTCCTTGTTTGTTGGGATCAATGGTATCCTGAAGCAGCCAGACTAATGGCACTAAAAGGCGCAGAGATGCTTATCTACCCCACCGCCATTGGTTGGGAAAGTACTGACAGCGACGACGAAAAGTTCCGCCAACGCCAAGCGTGGATGCTTTCTATGAGAGGACATGCTGTCGCCAACGGGCTACCTGTTGTCGCCGTCAATAGAGTTGGACACGAGCCAGACCCGTCAGGCGCCACAAATGGCATCACTTTCTGGGGAACAAGTTTTGTCGCTGGTCCACAGGGCGAAATCATAACAGAAGCCCCGTCTGATGCTGAGTTGGAAACTGTAGTAGAGATCGATATGACACGCAGTGAGCAAGTGCGCCGCTGGTGGCCATTTCTCAGAGACAGGAGGATCGACGCTTACTCCGACTTAACTAAACGATATATAGATTAAAGCCAAGGCCGTGAAATTCACATACGAGTTTCACGGCTTATTTTTTCAAATGTATCAGCCAAAATTTGCAGGTCAGCCCGAACCTCTTGCAAGCGCTCGATGACCTCATGACGCTTCGACACGTTTCTGCGATTTTGGCGTATTGTCTGTTCAGCGGCCTGCAATTTCATGCCGCGCTCCTTCACCAAATACCACACCATTTTTATCTTTTCCATATCGTCGCTCGTGTACATGCGCTTGCCGCCCTGCGTGCGTCTCGGCTTTATTACGGTAAACTCTCGTTCCCAAAATCGCAACGTCGTTATAGGGATATTCAGAATCTCGGAAACCTCTCCGATTTTGTAATATTTCTTTTCTGTATTTAGCATTCAGACAATTTCTTCTTTTACAAAAGTAATAAAATGATTAATTTTGCACGATAAAACGTAGCGGAATTCCGCTTCCGTTTCCAACAAATTGATTTTAACAATAGGTTACAATATGTATTCAGCTAACGAAATCAGAGAATCATTTAAAGAATTCTTCAAGAGCAAAGGTCACCAAATCGTGCCCTCTGCTCCTATGGTTATTAAAGACGACCCAACATTGATGTTTACCAATGCTGGTATGAACCAATTCAAAGACATTATCTTGGGCAATGTGCCGCCGAAATACAGACGAGCGACCGACTCACAGAAATGTCTCCGTGTTAGCGGAAAACATAACGACCTTGAAGAAGTGGGTTTGGACACCTACCACCACACAATGTTTGAGATGCTCGGCAACTGGTCTTTCGGCGACTATTTCAAAGAAGGCGCCATCGACTACGCTTGGGAATATCTCGTAGACGTTCTTCACCTTAATCCAGAAGACTTGTATGTCACCGTCTTTGAAGGCTCTCCTGAAGAAGGTCTGTCGCGCGACAACGAAGCTGCAGGCTATTGGGCAAAGCATGTGCCTGCCGACCATATAATCAATGGCAACAAGCACGACAACTTTTGGGAAATGGGCGACACAGGGCCATGCGGACCATGCTCTGAAATCCACCTCGACTCAAGAACCCCGGAAGAGAAGGCAAAAGTTCCAGGAAGTCAGCTTGTAAACAAAGATGACCCACAAGTAATTGAAATCTGGAACATCGTGTTTATGCAGTTCAACCGCAAGGCTGACGGCAGCTTAGAGGCGCTCCCAATGCACGTAATCGACACTGGTATGGGATTCGAACGTTTGGTTAGAGCTCTGCAGGGCAAGCATTCAAACTACGACACTGACGTTTTCCAACCACTCATTCAAAAAATTTCGCAATTGTCAGGCAAGACCTATGGCAAAGACGAAAAGGTGGATGTGGCTATGCGTGTAATCGCCGACCACGTTCGCACAATCTCCTTCTCTATCGCAGAGTCACAGTTGCCTTCGAATGCAAAAGCCGGTTACGTTATCCGCCGCATTTTGCGTCGCGCAGTCAGATATGCATACACATTCCTCGATCAGAAACAAGCGTTTATCTATCGTTTGGTTGACACGCTCATTGAATCAATGGGACACGCTTATCCTGAATTGAGCCAACAGCCCGACTTGATTAAGAAGGTAATCAAAGAAGAAGAGGAAACATTCCTCCGCACTTTGGAAACAGGCATAAAGCTCCTTGACAAAGTCATTGCCGACTCGCAAGCGAAGGGCAAGAACGAAATCTCTGGTAAGGAAGCATTTGTCTTGTACGACACCTACGGTTTCCCTCTCGATTTGACAGAACTGATTTTAAAGGAGCGTGGCTTGTCAGTCAATCACAAGGAGTTTGACGAAGAGATGGCTAAGCAGAAGCAACGCGCACGCAATGCCGCTGCCGTCGAAGCATCCGACTGGGTTGAACTTCTTCCCGGCGAAACCACATTTGTGGGCTACGACGAAACCGAATGCGAAACTCAGCTTCTTCGCTACCGCAAGGTAAAACAGAAAAACAACGAATACTATCAAATCGTATTGGGCAAGACTCCATTCTATGCCGAGATGGGTGGACAAGTAGGCGACACTGGTGTTTTGATTTCCGGTGATGAAAAAATCGAGGTTTTCGACACAAAGCGTGAAAACAATTTGCCTATCCATTTGACCAAGAAGTTGCCTACAAACCCACAAGCACCTGTAGTCGCTCAAATCAACAAAGCTAACCGCATGGCTACAGCTTGCAACCACACGGCAACCCACTTGTTGCACGAAGCGCTCCGCGAGGTATTGGGTACACACGTTGAGCAAAAAGGTTCGTACGTCTCTCCTACTGAATTGCGTTTCGACTTCTCTCATTTCCAAAAGATGACTGATGAAGAAATCGAAGCAGTTGAGCGTCTTGCCAACCGCAAGGTAAGAGAAGCAATCCAACTGGAAGAGCATCGCAATGTGCCTATTGCCGAGGCTAAAGCTATGGGAGCAATGGCATTGTTCGGTGAAAAATACGGCGAAGAAGTGCGTGTAATCAAATATGGCAATTCCGTAGAACTTTGTGGCGGTACACACGTGCCGAACACTGGCAATATCGGTATGATTAAGATTGTATCGGAAGGAAGTATCGCTGCTGGCATCCGCCGTATTGAGGCAATCACTGGTGAGAATGTTGAAAATGCGATCCGCGATTTCCAAGACACAATCAAATACATTAGCACTGCCCTCAATTCGACCAACATCCGTCAGGCTCTGCAAAAGACGATCGCAGAGAACTCCGAATTGCGCAAAGAGGCTGAAAACATGGCTAAAGAGCGCATCAAAAATTTGTCGAAACAACTTGTCGACAAGAAAGAAACGCTGGCAAACGGCATTCAGCTTGTGACATTGACTGGCATTCGCATCCCTGAAATTGTCAAAGGTGTGGCATTCGCAATCAGAGAAATTTCTGCTACAAACACTGCTTTTGTGGCTGCTACAGTCAATGCTGAAAAGAAGCCGATGCTCACCGTGATGCTTACCGACGATTTGGTTAAGGGTGGTCTTAACGCATCGCAAATTGTAAGAGATGCAGCCAAGATGATTAAAGGCGGCGGCGGTGGTCAACCGGGATTTGCCCAAGCTGGTGGCAAGGATGCCGAAGCAATTGCCGAGGCATTCAAAAAGATGGTTGACGCAATCAAAGGCTAATCTTTAAAATAATCTATTTTGCGAGACGATTCTTCAATTTGAAGTTTCGTCTCGTAAATATTTTTACAACTTTCACCTATAACAATTTGAGAAAAGCGCATTTGCGCACATTGATTTCGGTAATAAAAAAATAATCATTATCTTTGCACCTATTAAAGGATATTACTATATTTATGTCTAATAAGAATGTAGACCCAACTATCTTATTTGAAACAAGTTGGGAGGTTTGTAATAAAGTTGGCGGTATATATACAGTTTTATCTTCTAAGGCCAAAGTTCTGAAAGAACAACTTGGCGATAAAATGATTTTCATCGGGCCCGATGTGTGGTCAGACAGTAATCCCTCACCTTTTTTTGAAGAATCCAAAACATCATTGGATAAGTGGGCAAAATCTGTTGATTTGCCCTATGGGATTAAAATAAGAGTAGGTCATTGGAACATTCCAGGCAACCCTACTGCAATTCTTGTAAAATTTGACGGTCTATATCCACATCTTAATTCTTTCTTCACTTTTATTTGGGAAAAGTTCGGCGTTGATTCGCTCCACGCTTATGGCGACTACAACGAAGGTTGCGCTTTCGCCATTGCCACGGCGATTGTAATGAAGAGTTGCGCTGCATATCTTGCTAAGGCAGACGACCATGTCGTTGCTCATTTCAACGAATGGACGACAGGTATGGGGCTCCTCTACTTGAAAACGCAAGCACCTGAAATAGCAACCGTATTCACCACTCATGCCACAAGCATTGGTCGAAGCATTTGCGGCAACGGCAAGCCGTTATACGATTATTTCAATTATTATAATGGCGATCAAATGGCTGCGGAACTAAATATGCAGTCAAAACATTCTTTGGAAAAGACTGCCGCTCATAATGCTGACTGCTTTACCACAGTAAGTGAAATTACAGCGCGCGAATGCGAGCAGTTGCTCGACATCAAACCGCTGGTTACGCCTAACGGCTTTGAATTGACATTGGTGCCAGATACAAGAAAATATACTGCGCAACGCAAATCGGCACGCACAAAATTGCTAAAAGTGGCTGAAGCCCTTACTGGCAAGGAATTTTCCGACGACACCTTCTTATATGCTACTGCTGGCCGCAATGAATACCGCAACAAAGGTCTTGATATGTTTATCGATTCCTTGAATGCTTTGCGTCACCAGGAATTTGCCCACAAGCGCGACATCATCGCGTTTATTCTTGTTCCTGCGTGGGAGAATGGCTATAGAGAAGATTTGAAGGACAAATTGACGACAAAAGATTCTTCCGTAAAATTAGAGAATCCTATTATAACACATAAGTTGCACAACTATTCATCGGACAGCATCTACAACAGATTGTGTTATCTCGGATTCAACAATGCGCCCTCCGAAAACGTTAATGTAATATATGTGCCTTGCTATTTGAATGGCACAGACGGCATTTTCGACAAGAGCTACTATGAACTTCTACCGGGATTCGACGCAACGGTGTTCGCTTCCTACTATGAGCCGTGGGGCTACACTCCGCACGAAGGCATCGCATTTGGCGTGCCTACGATAACCACAGACTTGGCTGGTTTCGGACAATGGATTTTGTCGACTTTCGGCGGCGGATTTTCAAAATGCGGAACTGAGGTCATCCATCGTAACGACTCAAATTACGATATGGCGGTGAGCAACATTGTCGAGAAACTAAAAATTTTGATTGAGTCAGATTCTTCGGAATCTGCAAAGATAAGAAAAGCGGCGAAAGCTGCTTCCAAGATGGCAACATGGGAAAGTTTTATCAAGTACTATGACATTGCCTATAACAATGCGATTATTAACAATAGTAAAAACCAATTGGCATAGCCAAATTAATTTAATATTTTAACTATGAAATTGAAAGTAAGTAACACTAATGCACCTGTATGGCGCGACATTACAGTCCATGCAGAGTTACCTGCTAAGCTCAAGAGTCTTGATGAATTAGCGCACAATGTATGGTGGTCGTGGAACAGCGAAGCACGAAATCTCTTTCAAGAAATCGACCCTAACCTATGGTTGACGACGGATGAAAACCCCGTCTTGTTGTTGCAAAAATTAAGCCTTGAACGTTGTCAGGAATTGGAAAAGGATGAAGCATTTATCGCTCGTCTTAATGAAGTACACAAGAAATTCAAAGACTACATGAAGAAACCGTTCCGCAAGGACGTTCCTTCAATCTCCTATTTCAGCATGGAGTATGGTCTTTGCAGCGCTCTTAAGATTTACTCTGGCGGACTTGGTGTCCTCGCTGGTGACTACATCAAAGAGGCTTCCGATTCTTGTGTAAATCTCACAGCTGTCGGCTTTATGTACCGCTACGGATATTTCGACCAGACATTGTCGATGGATGGTCAGCAAATTGCTCAATATCCGGCACAAAACTTCAACCAAATCCCTGTTGAGCAGGTTCTCAACGAGGATGGTTCTCCAATGATTGTTGCTGTGCCTTATCCAGGTCGCAACATCTATTGCAACGTTTGGAGAGTAAACGTTGGTCGTGTGAAACTTTATTTGCTTGACACCGACAACAACCAGAACTCAGAATTTGACCGCCCAATTACCCACAAACTTTATGGTGGCGATTGGGAAAACCGTATCAAACAAGAATATTTGCTCGGTATCGGTGGTGTCATCATGCTCCGTGCACTTGGCATCAACACCGACCTCTATCACTGCAACGAGGGTCACGCTGCATTGCTCAACTTGCAACGCCTCGTTGAATACGTACAAAACGAGCACCTCTCGTTCGAAGTCGCTCTCGAATTGGTTAAGGCTACTGGCCTTTACACAGTCCACACTCCGGTTCCTGCTGGTCACGACTATTTCGAGGAAAGCCTCTTCGGAAAATACTTCGGCGACTATCCTTCAAAATTGGGCATCTCTTGGTCAGACCTCATGAACATGGGTCGCGAAAATCCAGACACCAACGAGCGTTTCTCGATGAGTGTATTTGCATTGAACACTTGCCAAGAGTCCAACGGCGTAAGCTGGTTGCACGGCGAAGTGTCGAAGCGTATGTTCCAAGGCGTTTGGAAGGGCTACGCTCCTGAAGAGTCGCACGTTTCTTATGTAACCAACGGTGTTCACATGCCTACTTGGGCAGCTTCTGAATGGAAGGAATACTACAAGAAGGCGTTCGGCGAAAATTACATTGAGACTCAATCCGACGAAAAGACTTGGTCGCCTATCCTCAAGGCCAAAGAAGAGGAAATCTGGGCTATCCGCGTTGCTTTGAAGCAAAAGTTCATCAAGTACGTTAAGCGTGAATTCAAAGAAACTTGGCTCAAAAACCAAGGTGACCCTTCGCGCATCGTGTCGATTATCGACAAAATCAACCCTAACGCATTGATTATCGGTTTCGCCCGCCGTTTTGCAACTTACAAACGTGCACACCTTCTTTTCACTGACCTCGACCGTCTTTCCAAGATTGTCAACAATGAGAAGTTCCCTGTGCAATTCGTATTTGCTGGCAAGGCTCACCCTGCCGATGGTGCTGGTCAGGGCTTAATTAAGCGCATTATTGAAATTTCAAGAATGCCTCAGTTCTTGGGCAAAATCATCTTCCTCGAGAACTACAACATGGCATTGGCAAAACGCCTTATCTCTGGTGTGGACATTTGGTTGAACACACCGACCCGTCCTCTTGAGGCATCTGGTACATCTGGCGAAAAGGCTGAGATGAACGGTGTGCTCAACTTCTCAGTGCTCGACGGATGGTGGTATGAAGGCTATCGTGAAGGTGCTGGTTGGGCTCTTACCGACAAGCGCACATTTACCGACCAAAGCCAGCAAGACCAACTGGATGCTGCTACAATCTATTCTATGCTTGAAAACGAGATTATCCCATTGTATTTTGCAAAGAACTCAAAGGGCTACTCTCCAGAATGGATTCAGTATATCAAGAACTCTATGGCTCACATCGCTCCTAACTACACAATGAAGCGTATGATTGACGACTACATTGATCGCTTCTACTCAAAGGAGGGCAAATACGCCAACGAGTTGAAGAAGAACAATTATGCCAAAGCTAAAGAGTTGGCTGCATGGAAGGAAGACGTTGTTTCCCGCTGGGACGGCATCAAGGTTCTTGAGGCTACTCCTATCGACCAGGCTGCAAACTCATTCGGCAACAAGGTTAAGGTCGATGTCAAGATTGACACTAACGGTCTTGCCGACAGCATCGGTGTTGAAATGGTTGTCTATTCTATTGAAGAAGGACAGGAGAAGTATTTCACTCGCTACGAATTCAAGGAAGTTAAGCGCGAAGGCGATGTAGTTTCTTACGAATTGAAGCACGATATTACTAACCCAGGTGTATTCCACTACGGATACCGCATCTTCCCTAAGAATGCAAACCTTGCGCACCGTCAAAGTTTCGCATACCTGAAGTGGTTCTAATCTAATCTAAGTATCACAAACAATCATAAGGCTGGCAGAGGACATTCCTTTGCCAGCCTTTCTTTATGTCCAAGACGAAGAAAATCGATCGACTTTGAATCGTCACTCTCACCGCCCGACTGAGTGATGGGATAAACAAAGCGAGGCAGTTTTTGAGGCTGCCTCGCTTTGCTATGTTTGTATGTGGCGTTGATTATTTCACGACCACCTTTGTTGTCTTGTTGCCTGTGCGGACGATGTAGAGACCGTTAGGCACGTCAATGTCTGCTGCAAGTTGGCAAGCCTCGTTGGCTACCAAGCGACCGTCGATAGTGTAGACTTCGACATTGCCAGTGTAGCTGACTACTGAAATTTTGCCGTTGCTTGCGCTAACAACTGCTGCTACTGCTTTCGCATCAACCACGCCCGATGTTTTTGCATCAGGAGTAAGCACGACCAAAACTGTTTGATTTGCGGCGTTAACGTAAGAGAAATGTATCTCGAATGTGCCGTCGGCAGCTATTGTGCCAGTCACTGTCATTTTCACCGTTTCGTCGCCAACAGTTGCGTTGCCAGTTCCTGAGAATGTTCTTTCATCATTCTCTTCGGTAACTGTCACGTCAGAAAATACGAGATTTACAGCATCTGCGCCTTCAGCCACCTTAACATTGCTAATTGTTGCGGTGTAGGAATCCAGGCTGGCTTTGTTTTGCTCAAGTTTCAATGTCGTCTGTTCGCCGCTTGCAATGTCGCTCGAAGCGCTGTCTACATTCGTAAAGTAGTAGCCAGTGATTGTTTCTGCCGGCTTGCGGAAATAGATTGAATAAGTGTGCTCGCCGAGGCCATCGACATCGGTTGCGTCAGTGTTACCAGCTGCGTAAGCATTGTTGGCAACCTTCACCGAAATAATCTTGTTGTCATCGTCGCGAGTTACAGTTACTGTCTTCTCAGCGACAAGGGCATCGTTGCTCATAACCGTATAATCGACAGTTTCTGGAAGTTCCACCTGCGTCGGGTCTTCAACTGTAAACTTATAGTCGAAAGTGTTTGAATTGAAATTGAGGTCGTAACCGCTGATTGATGCCGACTTCAAGCGAGAGTAGTAAACGTAGCGAACGCTATCCACATTCAGGCTCTTCTCCGCAGTAACCTTGCGGCTATCCCAAGGATATCCAGCAGCGAGAATTACATTGGTCATCTCTGGCGTTGAAGTCGAGAGATAGGTCAATGGAATTTCCACTGTGGACCAACTAAAGTTTGAAGTGTATTTCTGGTCGCAATATGCGATAATCTCAGCATCATCCGTCTTCGAAATGTTTTGGACTGTTTCTGAGGTAACGATCGATGGGTCAATCTGGCTCCAGATAGCACGGTCGAGATTGTCAAGAGAGAGCCATCGTGTTATTGATGACGTATCAAATACAGCCGGAACTTCACCCTTGTATGTCCCTTTCCAAAGGTATGCAATAATGTGCGCTTCATCTACAGCATCTACCTGTGCGACAACCTTAATCACATCAGGACGTCCAGCAAAAGAGATGCCGCCATAAACACCATTTTGAGCGTATTTTAGGTTCTTGTATTTATATTTACCACCTATACTTGTTGTAGTAGATGCGCCATCTCCTTGGTCGCAATACCAAGATGGGGCAACTGACAACACACCAAGAGTTGGTATATAACTTGATGCTTGTCCTGTCAGTTTGTTAATTATATTTGCATAATGGTGATTATCAGCATTCTTCTCCTGAACAAGTTCAAATCGAGAACCCGCCAACTTTGTGAAATAACTAATATTCGATGAATACCACGATGTGGGCTCATTGCCCGGTTGGCTCTGCCCTGCATTTTTTTCAGTCCAGTTGATCGCGCCTTTTGCGCTTTCCCAATTTTCGAAGCCGATGTTCGGCAATTGGTAAGTGGATTGTGCCACGGCAGTCACGACCGTAAGAGCGGACGCAAAACATACGCTCGCCATTTTAATTTTTGTCATAAAAAGATTTCTAATTTAGTTTCCAAATTTATTACCTATTGGCTACAAATCTCAATCACGAGATTTTGAACAAAGTGTTATAAGTTAGCCTTTTTCCGTGTGCAAAGATAACAACAATTGCGCCAAATGCCAAAAATTCATTATTTCTTTCTAACTTTACAACTTGAAAATTTAGCAGAAAAAACGACAGATATATGGACAACGACGTTCAAAGCACTAAAGAATACCGCGATTTCCGAGAGTTTCAGGAATTTCGTCAATACAAGGCGAGCCAGAGAAAGGCGCAATTCAAGTCGAAATTCTCCGACGACGGGAAATTGCAACCGCAGGACAAAGAGATAGAAGATGCCGTGCTCGGAGCACTTATGCTTGAGCGCGACGCCTACGCTATGGTCTGCGACCTGATAAAGGCTGAATCGTTCTACGACCCAGCCAACCAAAAGATATATGCTGCCATCAATACCCTCGGTATAAACCAACAGCCTATCGATATGCTCACCGTGACGCAACAGCTGCGCGCCGACGGCACCCTCGACGAGGTTGGCGGACCGATGCACATCTCCGAACTCACCGCCAACGTGGCTTCAGCAGCCCACATTGAATATCACGCGCGAATCGTTGCACAAAAATATCTTGCCCGCCGCCTCATCACGTTCTGCTCACAGATTGAGCAAAAAGCATTCGACGAGTCGTACGATGTTGATGACCTCCTGCAAGAGGCTGAAGGCAAACTCTTTGAAATCTCTCAAGGCAACCTGAAGAAGGAATACACGCAGATTGACCCTGTGCTCAACACCGCTCTGCAACAGATTGAACAGGCATCGAAACGCGAGGACGGATTGAGCGGTATCCGCACTGGATTTGACGACCTCGACAAGCTCACATCTGGTTGGCAAAACTCCGACCTTATCATCATCGCTGCCCGCCCTGCTATGGGTAAGACTGCCTTCGTGCTGTCGATGGCGAAGAACATGGCGCTCGACAACAAAACCCCAGTTGCCATATTCTCACTTGAAATGTCGAACCTCCAGCTTGTGAACCGTCTTATATCCAACGTGTGCGAGATAGAGAGTGAAAAAATCAAGAGTGGCCGTCTGAACGCTATGGAATGGGAGCAACTTAACTTCCGCATCCGCAGTCTCTATGAGATTCCGCTGTTCATCGACGACTCCCCTTCACTTTCGGTGTTTGAATTGCGCACCAAGGCGCGACGACTTGTAAAGGAGCATGGCGTGAAAATCATAATCATCGACTACCTTCAACTTATGAACGCCACTGGCATGAAGTTTGGCAGCCGCGAGCAGGAAGTCAGCACCATCTCCAGAAACCTTAAGCAACTTGCCAAAGAGCTAAACATCCCTATTATCGCCCTTTCGCAGCTTAGCCGTAAGGTGGAGGAGCGTAACGACGGCAACAAGCGCCCTCAGCTGTCTGACCTTCGCGAGTCGGGAGCCATCGAGCAGGATGCCGACATCGTTTGCTTCATCCACCGTCCGGAATACTACACCAAATCGGGCACCGATGCCGAAGGTCGCAACATCAAGGGTATGGCAGAATTTATCGTTGCCAAGCACCGTAGTGGTTCTGTCAGCGATGTAGAGATGACCTTCGTTGCCCGCTTTGCCCGTTTCCAGAACCGCACCGAGGGCGACTACCACACCATCGATTCGCAAATCAACGGCAGCGACGTTCCCCCAACATCCGACAACGGACTTGACCAAATCGACACATCGGCATTCCTGATGAATGACAATCTAACGCAAGGCCCAAATCCGGATTTTCTTAGCGAAGACTAATGGTTGACGAACCGCAGATAGCGACGGTTGCCAGATTGAATTGTTTTTGCTTAATTTGTAATATTAAAATCTGAAATGATGAAGAAATATGCAATAATAGTGGCAGGCGGCACCGGAACAAGATTCGGCTCTACCCTGCCGAAACAGTTCGTTCCTCTTTGCGGAATGCCAATACTGATGCGCACCATCAAGGCTTTCCACGACTATGACGCATCCACAGAGATTATTGTGGCATTGGCGTCGGAATTTATGTCGCTCTGGGGCGACCTTTGCGCATCGCACAAATTCGACATCAAGCACAAGGTTGTGGAAGGCGGAGCAAACCGTTTTGAATCGGTGCGCAATGCTCTTTTCTCCATCACCGAAACTGATTGTCTCGTGGCAGTCCACGACGGCGCTCGCCCATTGGTCAGCGACGAGGTGATATCGACGAGTTTCAACACCGCCGAGAGTTGCGGCACGGCAATTCCAGTTGTCCCAGTAACCGACAGCATCCGCCTGCTCGACAGAAATGGAAGCCACAGCGTGAACAGAGATTCGCTTGTGGCGGTGCAGACCCCTCAGACATTCCGCATCGAAATTCTGAAAGATGCATATTCCACTGCCTACAGTCCGCTATTCACCGACGACGCATCGGTGGTGGAATTTCGCGGCACAAGCGTAAACCTCTATCCTGGCGACGAACGCAACATCAAGATAACCCATCCAATGGACATCAAGACTGCTGAATGGATTCTTTCCGTGGGCAAAAATGAGGCTTAGCGATTTAGACATAAAATATCTTACTGGCGTAGGTCCGAAACGTGCAGAATTGTTGGCTGATCAACTGAAAATCCGCACGTTCCACGACTTGCTCTACTATTTCCCGTTCCGCTACATAGACCGCAGCCGCATCTTTAAAATCTGCGAACTGGAGGCGGACATGCCCTACGTGCAACTAAAAGGTCGCTTCGTAACGATGAACACCATCGGCGAGGGGGCAAAACGGCGCATGAACGGCTTGTTCAGCGACGGCACAAGCACGATCGATGTTGTGTGGTTCAACCGCGTGAAATACATCTCGGAGCACTACCACACGGGGGTGGAATATATCATCTTCGGCAAGCCGTCAATCTTCAACGGACGCTACAACATTGTCCATCCGGAAATCGAGACAGCGACGGCAGACAACGAGCCGCACGGCTTGCGTGGCGTTTACAATCTGACAGAAAAACTGCGCAACCGGTCGTTCACGTCGAAAACGTTTCAAACTCTCATCGGCAACTTGCTTGAAAAGACGCCGACAATACCCGAAACGTTGCCACAAACGGTGATTGACAAGTACCATCTGTTGCCTCTGAGGACGGCATTGGAGAATATCCACTTTCCGCAGTCCATCGATTTGATGCAGAAAGCCAAACTGAGGCTGAAATTTGAAGAACTGTTCTACATCCAACTCAATATTCTCCGCTACACAAAAGGGAGGAACGAGAAAAGTCGAGGCGTGGTGTTTGCGCATATCGGCGATTTCTTCAACCGCTTCTACAACGAAGTGTTGCCGTTCCCACTTACTGGCGCTCAAAAGCGAGTGCTCCGCGAAATCCGTGCAGACGTGGGTAGCGGCAAGCAAATGAACAGACTACTGCAGGGCGATGTTGGTAGTGGAAAAACCATCGTGGCACTGATGTCGGCGCTAATGGCTGTGGACAACGGCTTCCAGACGTGTATCATGGCTCCTACCGAAATTCTCGCCACCCAGCACTACGAGTCGCTCAGCGCAATGGCTGGCAAAATCGGGGTGAACATAGCCTTGCTTACAGGTTCGACGAAAAAGAAAAATCGTGACGAAATCCACGCAGGACTGATCGACGGCACTATCCATATCCTTATCGGCACGCACGCCGTAATTGAAGACAATGTGGAGTTCCGCCGACTTGGGCTTGCCATCATCGACGAGCAACACCGTTTCGGCGTAGCCCAGCGTGCGCGGCTTTGGAAGAAAAGCGTCACGCCGCCGCATGTGCTTGTAATGACTGCAACCCCTATTCCTCGTACCCTCGCAATGACGGTGTATGGCGACCTCGATGTGTCGGTAATCGACGAATTGCCGCCAGGACGCAAACCCATACAGACCATCCTCCGCTACGAAAACAACCGCGAGTGGACAAACAGACTGATTGGCAAAGAACTCAGCATCGGCAGACAGGCATATATCGTCTACCCTCTTATTCAAGAGAATGACAAACTTGAACTGAAAGCCCTCGAAGAAGGCTATGAATATATAAAGGAAACATTTCCTCATTATAAGGTCAGTTTCGTGCATGGCAAGATGCGCCCTGCGGAGAAAGACTATCAGATGCAGATGTTTGCAAATAGAGAGACTCAGATTCTCGTTGCCACCACGGTAATCGAAGTAGGTGTCAACGTGCCGAACGCATCGGTAATGGTTATTGAGAATGCCGAGCGGTTCGGATTGTCGCAACTGCATCAGCTTCGTGGACGTGTGGGGCGTGGCGCCGACCAGTCATACTGCATACTAATGTCGAAGCCCGACATCGCCAAAGACACCCGCAAGCGCCTTGAGATTATGACCGAGACGACCGACGGTTTCCGCATTGCCGAAGCCGATATGCAGCTACGCGGTCCAGGCGACATTGAGGGCACAATGCAGAGCGGCATAGCCTTCAACCTCCGCATAGCGAATCTTGGAACAGACGGACAAATTCTCAATATTGCACGCGAAGCAGCCGAGGCGATCCTCGCAGCCGACCCTCATCTTAAATCTCCGTCAAGCCACATTCTCGCAGAGCAACTCCGCTTCCATTT
>CAVAPE010000024.1:17679-23665 GCA_963590405.1 Eubacterium sp. CAG:180
GAGCAACATCAGTTGAATTGTCGCCGTCTATATAAAAATTCTACTCAAATTCGCCTTTTTGAGAAAAAATAGTGCTAAATCGGCTGTGATTATCACAAATAATGTGAAAATCAGCAGATTTAGCATCGGTTTCATTTTGATGTTTGAATTCAATTTTTTAACTTTGGGGAGTTGAATTAATTAAATAGTGTCACACAGATGGAAAAAACATTAGTTTTGTTGAAGCCGAGCGCAGTGCTCAGAGGTCTTGCCGGAGAGGTAATTTCCCGATTTGAGAAGAAAGGACTTGTCATTATCGGCATGAAAATGATGAAACTCTCTGATGAGATTTTGGCAGGACACTACGCACATTTGGCTGACAAACCGTTTTTTCCGTTGATTGTGAAGTCGATGCAGGCATCGCCTGTTGTTGCAATTTGCCTCAAAGGTCTAGATGCGGTCAACGTGGTCCGCAAAATGACTGGTGCAACAAAAGGACGCAACGCAGAATTGGGCACCATCCGTGGTGATCTTTGCATGAGCGGACAGCAAAACATTGTGCATGCCTCGGATTCTGTAGAGAATGCAGAAATCGAAATTCGCCGCTTCTTCAAGCCCGAAGAGCTAAACGACTACGACACTCCAATAATTAAACTGCTTTACGCAGACGACGAAATCTAACTACAAACACGAACCGAAAAAACAGACATCGAGACGATGACGATAAACAGAATAACTAAACTAATAGGCATAGGGGCATTTCTCTGCTGCACGCTACCAATTGCAGCTCAGAAATTGCGCTCAGTATCTGCCCATAGCAATATGCACAACAACTTGATTGCTTCGCAACGCGACGTAAGCGACCAAATCAAGGTGCGTGAGACCCAACAATACATTGACGAACTCTACAACGACGAGCAGGAGCCGGAAATAGACATCTATACCGAAGGCTGGAACAGCAGCCTTGTCAATCCTTATGCTCACCAAACCGTACCGAACAACGTGCGTATTGACGTTTCAGACTATGCGATGCCTGTTCCGGGATTTATCACATCGCCTTACGGCTATCGTGCACGATTCAAACGTCAGCACAAGGGCGTCGACTTAAAGCTCAATGTCGGCGATACCGTGCGTGCAGCATTTGCTGGTAAAGTACGCTTGACACGCTTTGAGCGCGGCGGTTATGGATACTACGTTATTCTTCGCCATGCCAACGGCTTGGAAACTGTTTACGGACACCTCTCCCGTTTCCTCGTAAAGCCAAATCAGGAAGTAAAGGTTGGCGACCCTATCGCCCTCGGTGGTAGCACCGGTCGCAGCACTGGCCCTCACCTGCATTTCGAGACCCGATTTATGGGATATGCAATTAACCCATGCGCAATCTTCGACTTTGCGAACCAGACAACCCACACCGACACATACACCTTCAACAAAGGCACTTATACACAAGCCCGCAACTATGCGCCAAGTAGCAGTGTGGCATACGCAGAGAAGGCAAGCAAGCAAGAGAATGCCTATACGGATGGCTCACGCGAAACTTACCGCGTGAAGAAAGGTGACACGCTCTCCTCTATCGCAAGTGCACACGGCACAACCATTGACAACCTCTGCAAGCTCAACGGCTTGAGCAAAAGTAGCCGTATCAATGCAGGGAAAGTGCTGAGAGTGAAATAATAAAGACAAATGAACAAACAATTTATCACCCCCTTGCTTTTGGCATTCACTTTGCTTTCTCAGCCACTGAGTGCCGAAGAGACAGTGTCATTGACACAAACAGACGCAAACTACACATATACATTATCATTTATAACATCTGGAGAAACAGCCAGATTGTCAAAAATCGTTCTGCTGAACTACGATGCTAACATTGTAATTCCAGAAACGGTAGAAGACGAATACGGCATCACTTACACCGTCACTACCATCGGTGCGAAACTTGATGACCGCAGCAGTGCGCCTGTTATGTGGGATGTTGCAGGCTCTGCCGATTATACTTGTAACTTGTTCCGTAATGCAGATTCATACTACGTACAATATGTTGAAGGCTTGTCTTTACCAACGACCATTACAGAAATTTGGCCTAATGCTTTTCGCAACGCGCCTCTTAAAAAGATTGAAATACCAAGCGGCGTGAAAGAAATTGGAGCTGGATGTTTTACTGGCAGCGAACTTACGGAAATTACTCTGCCTGAACAGATAAATGAGATATATCGAAGTTTATTTGAAAATTGTAAAAATTTGAGCAAAATCACATTGCAGGGTAAAAACATCAGTGAACTGTGGGACTCTGCATTTGACGGTATAAATAGTAAGGCGACAATCTACATCAATACCGCAACCCCACCGACTATTGATCAACATACTTTTGCAACGGACTGTGCCGCTACGGTGTATGTGCCTTACGGCACTGCTGAAGCATATTCTACAAAGTGGGCAAATTTCTCCAAACTTAACTTTGTCGAGATGAACGACGGACAGACATCTGCGATTAGTACAACGACAAGCAAACATTTTACTGTAGATTCTACCAATGGAATTGTATCGAGCGACTACCCCATCGAAATCTTCAACGCCTCAGGTGTGCAAGTTGCAGTAAATGGCACGAACGTGAAATTGCAGAAAGGCTTCTACATTGTGCGATGCCTTGGAGAATCGACAAAAGTCTATATAAAATAAAAGTTTTTCGTATCTTTGACAAACATGGATACGATAAAACAAATATACAGAATTGGACAAGGTCCATCGAGTAGTCACACGATGGGACCGAAACGTGCCGCAGAGATGTTTTTGACACGCGTGGCAGAGCAAAATGTTTCGTCATTTCGGGTAACACTCTATGGTAGCCTCGCTGCAACGGGGAAAGGACACCTTACCGACAAAGCCATCATCGACACATTGTCCCCACAAGGCAATGTCAAGATTGTATGGAAGCCAAAAGAATTTCTCAAATTCCACCCGAATGGAATGAAATTTGAAGCAATTGACGCAAAAGGAAATGCAGTAGGCCAATGGACAGTATTCAGTATCGGTGGTGGCACTCTTGCCAACGAAGAATTCAACGAGCAAACCGAGAACAAAATCTACGGAATGTCGCGAATAAGCGACATCCTCGACTGGTGCGATGCCACAGGTTGCTCATATTGGGAGTATGTGGAACAGTGCGAGGGCAAAGAAATCGTGGACTATCTGGGTTTGGTTTGGCGTACGATGCAGGAAGCCGTAGAACGCGGTCTAAACGCCGAGGGAGTTATGCCCGGCGGACTAGGGTTGCGACGCAAGGCGCTGACCTACTACGTGCGCTCCGGCGGTATGTCGGGAAGCATGAAAAGCCGAGGGCTTATCTATGCCTATTCACTTGCTGTCGCCGAAGAGAATGCTTGCGGCGGAAAGATAGTCACTGCCCCAACGTGCGGTTCGTGTGGCGTTATGCCAGCCGTACTATATCATATAAAGAAAGCACATAATGTAAGCGACGAGAGAATACTGCGCGCACTTGCCACAGCAGGACTATTCGGCAACGTAGCAAAAACCAACGCTTCCATCTCTGGCGCCGAAGTGGGTTGCCAAGGAGAAGTGGGTGTTGCTTGTGCTATGGCTGCGGCTGCTGCTTGCCAACTGTTTGGCGGCACAGTATCACAAATCGAATATGCCGCAGAAATGGGTCTTGAGCACCACCTCGGTCTCACTTGCGACCCTGTTTGCGGACTTGTGCAGATTCCTTGCATAGAGCGCAACGCCTTTGCTGCAGCAAGAGCATTCGACGCCAACTCCTATGCAAATTTCACCGATGGACGCCATCGCGTAAGTTATGACCAAGTTGTTGAGGTGATGAAACGCACAGGTCACGACTTGCCAAGTCTTTACAAAGAGACATCGCAAGGCGGATTGGCTGCGAACTTCGATGATTAAGCTGTTTTTCCTACCGACTCAATTGTTTTCTTGTCTTAAGAAAATTTGAAGAAATGCTAAATTTAAGTTAATGAGTTAACAGCGAAGTAGGTTTATCGGTCAATTTCTTTACGTTGAATAGATGCTAATCGCTTTAATCTATTGTGTTTGCCTTTACTTTTAGGCGTTGATAAATTTGCAATGGATTAATACATAGTTTATATGCTACACGTGAAAAAAATTGCTTTTGGACTAATGGTCTGCGCGCCGCTCTTCGGACAAGCGACAGAAACCATTACTCCTGCTGAGAAATGGACATATAGCCAATGCTTGGAATATGCCTATAGTAAAAACATCAGTCTCCAGCAAAAAATCCTTGCAAATCAGCAAGACGCTGCAACTCTTGAGCAATCCAAAGCTCAATGGACTCCAACGCTTAATTTCTCGACTACACAAGGTTTTATCAACTACGCTTGTCCAGCCGAGGACCAGACAAACAACATCTACTCTGGTTCGTATGGGTTGAATGCATCGTGGCTTGTGTACAACGGAAATATTCGCAAAAACCAGATTAAGTACGACGAGATGCAGCAACAGATTTCGGCTCTTGGTATTGATGATTATCGATACACTCTGCAGACTGAAATTCTGACACTCTATCTCAACATCCTTTATGCGAAAGAGGCAATTACCATTGCTGAAAAGAATCTTGATGTGAGCAAGTATCAGATGGAACGCGCTGAGCAGTTAATGAACTCTGGCAAACTTTCGCGTGTGGACTATTCCCAAATCGAATCGCAATATCACACTGACCAATATTCACTCACTCAGGCGCAGACAAATCTTTCCTCTGCTAAGGTATCACTAAAAACGTTGTTGGAATTGAATATTGCAACTGAATTTGACGTTGCCGACATCTCATTCAACGATGCAGAACTCAATGCCGAACTGCCTCGCAAAACAGATGTGTTTGACACTGCTTGCACTTGGGTACCTGCGCTGAAACGCTACAAACTTGCAAGCGACGCACAGCAATACGCCATCGACATTGCACGTGGAGGCTACTACCCTACTGTTTCGCTCAACGCTGGCGTTGGCACATCAAACCAATCAGGCAACGGCAATCTTGGCGTTCAACTCAAGGATCGTCTGAACGAACAGGTTTCTTTAACTGTAAGTGTGCCTATTCTCGACCAAAAGAAGAACAAAACAGCCGTGACAAAAGCCAAGATTGCTCAACTCAATGCCGATCTTGACTACGAAAGTGCAGTTACATCATTGTCGAAAACTATCGAAGGCATCTACATTGACGCAGAAAATGCTCAGGCAAAATACGAGAGTTGTAAAGAGAAGCTCAAAAGTGCAACATTGACCGACGAATTGGTAAACGAGCAATTCAACCTTGGTCTGGTCAACACTCTCGACCTGCTCAATGCGCACCAGTCATTGCTTACTGCACAGCAAGAGCAATTGCAGGCAAAATATTTGACTATTCTCAACAAACGTCTGCTCGAATTCTACCAAACGCAACAGATTTCACTATAAACAGAAATAGACTATCAACAATATGAAACTAAACAAACTATTCTCAACTGCCCTGCCGGCTTTTATGATGGCAGCCGTGGTCACATCTTGTGCAAAGACTGAGAAAATCGGACTTGAGACTACTACAGTAGGCACAAGTTCCATCAGCGAGACAGTTACCGCCACAGGAACTCTCGAAAGTGTAACACAAGTCGATGTCGGTACGCAAGTAACAGGTAAGATTACCAAACTTTTTGCCGACTACAACTCAATCGTAAAGAAAGGCGACCTTATTGCAGAAATCGACAAGACCCTTCTTGAAAGTGAGGTTGAAGCAGCGAATGCCAATATGGAAAGCGCCCGTTCTACTTACGAATACCGCAAGACAAATTACGAGCGCGACAAACAACTCCACGCAAAGAAGTTGATAAGCGACTACGATTACGACACGTCAAAGAATGAATACGAAGTAGCCCGTCTTGCTTATGAAAAGAGCAAGGCCGACCGCGTGAAAGCCACTGAGAACCTCGGATATGCTGAAATCTATGCACCAATGGACGGCATTGTGATTTCAAGAGAAGTGGAAGTTGGACAA
>CAVAPE010000024.1:23675-29342 GCA_963590405.1 Eubacterium sp. CAG:180
TTGGACAAACTGTCGTATCAAACATGAACGTTGCCAACATCTTCACCATCGCCGACCTTGACAACATGCAAGTAGTCGCAGATGTCGACGAAGCCGACATAGGTCAAGTTAAAGTTGGTCAACGTGTTACTTTTGGTGTTGATGCCTATCCTGACGAAACGTTTAACGGTCGCGTCACTCAAGTGCGTCTTAATCCGACAGAAACGTCAAACGTCATCACTTATGAAGTCCTCATTTCAACAGAAAATGCCGACCACAAACTCATCCCAGGTCTTACCGCCAATGTGACAATCTACACTGCCGAAGCCGACAACGCTCTGACAGTCCCTGCTTCTGCATTGAAATTCTCGCCAAAGGATCTTGAAAGCGAGACACTGCCTAAAAAAGCGCAGGAAGCGCCAAAAGATGCCAAGAATGTGGTTTGGGTTGTACGCGACAACAAGCTCTATCCTGTGTCGATTGAAACAGGAGCGAACAACGGTGTCAACGTTGAAGTTTTGTCAGGATTGAAGAAAGGCGATGTCGTTGCACTTGATTATTCTGCAGAACAAGTTGCCGAGCAAAGTTCTGACGACACCGAAAGCAGTCCATTTACTCCGAAACATCCGGGACAAAACAAAAAGGAGGAGAAGAAATGAAAGAAATAATCCGGCTCGACGACATTCATCGCAAGTTTGTTGTTGGTGGCGAGACAGTCCATGCTTTGCGTGGCGTTTCGTTCACCATCAACGAGGGCGAGTTTGTCACAATCATGGGTACTTCGGGGTCGGGTAAATCCACATTGCTCAACATTCTCGGATGTCTCGACACCCCCACCTCGGGCTCGTATTTCATCGACGGCGCTGAGGTGCAGAAGATGAGCAAAAACGAAAGGGCTTTCATCCGCAACCGCAAGATTGGGTTCGTCTTCCAGAATTACAATCTTCTGCCGAAGACCACTTCAATTGAGAATGTAGAACTTCCGCTATTCTATAACCCTAACATAAGTGCGAAAGAGCGTCATCGTCGTGCCGACGAAGCCCTGGATGCCGTAGGGTTGCAGAATCGCAAGACCCACAAATCAAACCAGATGTCAGGTGGTCAGCAACAACGTGTGGCAATTGCCCGTGCCCTTGTCAACGACCCTGTGCTTATCCTCGCCGATGAGGCTACAGGTAACCTCGACACCCGTACATCATTTAGCATTCTGACCCTATTTCAACAACTACACAATATGGGAAGAACTATAATCTTCGTGACCCACAACCCTGACTTGTCGAAATACAGCAGCCGCAACATCGTGCTGCGCGACGGCAAGATAATCTCCGATGAGTTAAACCCATCGCCAGAGTCAGCAGAAGAAGTTTATAAATCACTCCCTGTTAACGACGATTAAAGATGAAAATAGGCAACTTACTGAAAATAGCGCTGAAAGCACTAAACAACAACAAAATGCGGTGCTTTCTTACAATGCTCGGCATCATCATCGGTGTGGCTTCCGTGATCACAATGCTTGCCATTGGACAAGGTTCCAAGGACAGCATCAAGAAACAGATTTCGGAGATGGGAAGTAACATGATTATGATTTTCCCTGGCAATATGGAACGTGGCGGTGTGCGTCAAAGTTCCGACGATATGCAGTCGATGAAACCAGTCGATTACGAGAATATCCGCGATGAAACAAAATACATCTCCGCCGTATCGCCAAACGTCAGCAGTTCCGGACAATTTATCTGCGGCGCAAACAACTACCCGTCGCAGTTGCAAGGTGTCAACTCTGATTATCTTGAAATCCGCAAACTCAAGATTCAGGAAGGTACTACATTTTCCGACCTTGACATTAAACATGCTTCGAAGGTTTGTATTGTAGGTAAAACGGTGGTTGACAATCTTTTCCCTAACGGAGAGAATCCAATGGGACGCGTAATTCGCTTCAATTCCATTCCGCTCACAATTATTGGCGTGCTTGAATCGAAGGGTTACAACACTATGGGTCAAGACCAGGACGACATCGTTCTTACGCCCTATACCACTGTGATGAAGCGTGTGCTTGCCATCGACTATATTCAAGGCATCTTTGCTTCTGCCATAACCGAAAGTGCCACAGAGCAGGCTACGGAAGAAATCAAGACCATCCTTTATCGCAACCACAAAATAAAGAGTGAAGACGATGCCGACTTTGACGTCCGTTCACAACAGGAACTTAGCGAAATGCTCAATTCCACGAGTGATATGATGACAATCCTGTTGGCTTGTGTGGCTGGCATATCATTGCTGGTTGGCGGTATCGGTATTATGAACATCATGCTTGTATCGGTAACTGAGCGCACACGCGAAATCGGTCTGCGTATGAGTATCGGCGCGCGAGGACGAGATATTATGGTTCAATTTCTCATCGAGTCAATCATAATCAGTGTTGCCGGCGGTATTATTGGTGTAATTCTTGGCGCACTGGCATCGTTGTCGGTAAAACTTTTCTTGAATTGGCCTGTGACAATTCAAATTTATTCAGTAGTTTTGTCATTCATGGTCTGCACCATAACTGGCGTATTCTTTGGATGGTATCCGGCACGCAAGGCTGCGAACCTTGATCCTATTGAGGCTTTGAGATATGAATAAGGTATCAAAACGCAATACAATCTGGGGCATAATGACTCACGTCATTGTGCTCTCGATTGTGTTTATTCTTCCCGAAGTCATCTTCACCGCAGCAATGGGGCAACGGGCTAAATTCGGCCCTCGCCATTTCGATATTTATATCCATACCATTACCTACATCATCACATTCTATGTGAATTATTTTATTCTCATAGACAAACTGCTTTTCAAAAAGAAGACTTGGACATATTTCATCGTTGCAGCAATCTTTGCAGCTGTCATGGTGATGATAAGTAGTTCTTCCCACCAGATTCTTGACCATTTTACTGAACACGTTCGCCCGCCTCGCCGGCATGGAGGTGAAGGTGACCATCACGGCATATTTATGCTCAGCCTGATGACGCGCGACTACGTAATGTCGCTGCTAACAATCGGATTAAGCATTGCTCTGAAGATTGGATTGCGCTGGACGAAAATTGAGAAGATGAACGAAAGAATCATCTCGGAACGCAAGGATATGGAGTTGCGCAACTTAAAGAACCAACTCAACCCTCACTTCCTCTTCAATACGCTCAACAACATCTATGCACTTACGGCCATTGATACCGTCAAGGCGCAGGATGCAATCCACCAACTGAGCAAACTTCTTCGCTATGCTCTCTACGAGAACGATAGCCACGAAGTCACCCTTGAGAAAGAATTGCTCTTTATCCGCAGTTACATCAACCTTATGGCATTGAGACTTAGCGACAACACCAAACTGGACGTCGACATTAGGGAAAATGGTGCTGAAGGAATAACAATCGCTCCGATGATGTTCATATCGCTCATCGAAAATGCTTTCAAACATGGTGTAAGTGCTACCGCAAAATCGTTTATCGACATTCACATTTATGTTGACGGAGGCATGGTTTGTTGCCATGTGGAAAACAGCCTATTCCCCAAAAAAGATTCCGACAAAAGCGGCTCGGGTATTGGTTTGACCAACCTCAAACGGCAACTCGACTTGCTTTATCCGAAACGATATACATATTCGTCAAAAATTGACGGAGACCATTACGTTGCCGAACTTACTATCGACACAAAAGAAAACTAAAAAAGAAACTCTAAAAACTAAACACTATGGACATAACTCTCAAATGCTGCGTAATCGACGACGAACCGCTTGCCCGCGGACTCATTTGTTCGTTTGTTGAAAAGACTCCGTTCCTAAAACTCGAGCATTCATTTGCATCTGCCTCAGAAGCTATCAAATGCATCATGACGGATAAAATCGACTTGTTGTTTCTCGACATTCAGATGCCAGAGCTTAACGGCATTGAGTTTGCCAAGATTATTCCATCCGACTGTCGCATAATCTTCGTTACTGCATTTGAGAAGTATGCCATCGACGGCTTCCGCAACAATGCCATCGACTATCTGCTCAAACCCGTCAGCTATTCAGAGTTTCTCACCGCAGCCAACCGCGCTTTGCAATGGGCAGAACTGAAAGCAAAAGCCGAAGCGGCGTCGGCACCAGTTAGCCAACGCTCAAACGACAACCAATACATCATCGTAAAGAGTGAATACAAACTGATTCAAATTGCAGTGTCAAAAATCCTTTACATCGAAGGATTGAAAGACTATGTGAAAATTTATACAGAGGACTCCCCTACTTGCATCCTCTCATTGATGAACATGAAGACAATTGAGCAGCGCCTGCCTGCCGACCAATTCATTCGCGTGCATCGGTCATTCATTGTCCAGATGTCAAAAATCAACGTCATCGAGCGCAACCGCATAGTATTTGGCAAGAAATACATCCCTATTTCCGATACATACAAAAAAGCGTTCTCCGACTATCTCGCCCGTCACACTGTATGTACGGAGAGAAATTCCCAGTCACACGACACAGATGCAGAATAACAAACGACTTTTGATAGTTAATGGATGATTATACGAACAGGTCTGGCTCACTGCCTGGCCTGTTCTCTCTTTTTAGCTATCTTTCTTTTTATAAGTTTGATAAATGTATATTCTCTAAAAATGAGGGGTTGAATTAAATGAAATATCACAATTGAAAAGAACAGATAACAATAAATGTAGATGTTACATTCTTGATATGTTATGTTCAGGTCATTTGCAATTTTTGTAATGTCATCGACACATAGTTGAAATGTGTCTGAAACACGTCCTCCAAATTCATCTGGAAGGATTCCATAATGAATCCAGAATGTTTTTGTTTTCCACCAATACAGTATACATAATGCTGTATTAACGGAGAATCGGAGTTGTCCCCAGAATGAACGGAGGTCTGCAAAGATTGCAGCAATCGCAGCACATACAATGCATATTATTGGACAACCATATATGCAAATGTATATACTTATTTCTTTGTATGTCAAGCCAAATGCTTGGCCAATTACATACAAACATCCACACAGAAAATAAAATAAGCTATTCATCTTTTTCTACTAAAAAATATCTTAAATCACGTATTACTAAAAATATGATACCTACTAGAACTACAAATCCTACTATTGTAAAAAACAATTGAGGACCTTCTGGCTTCCCAATAGTTTCAGAACCATATTCTAACATATCATCTATTAGTATCAGTAATTTACTTAAAAAATCTGGTAACATTTTATTTTGTTTTTATTAGTTTACTTTATCTGTGCTTCATTTCTTCTTTTTGAAAATGATTTAATATGAATACTATTTATGACCACAATCAATACTGGTATGATGATATAAAGCAATATGTTTATTTGTATGTAATTAACTCCTATCATCGCTGCCCAGTTATGCAGATCATCATAAATACGATAAAATGACTCTGTTGTTATGGAATATTGACTGTAAAAACAAAGATAAAAGATCATTGTAATCACAGTTAATTTCCCAATCAAATGCTTTATGTTGAGCAATCCGGCCAATAGCATTACTAATGGCTGGATGTAGCAAAACATTAGGATGCAAAATTCGCCATAAGTCAATCCTAGCTTATTGGCACCTATGACACATACGTCGCAGCACCCATAAAATAAATTTTCTAACATAATAGATAAATTTATAAATACAATAGACAATAATTATTGTGAAAAAGAT
>CAVAPE010000025.1:0-28982 GCA_963590405.1 Eubacterium sp. CAG:180
GCCAACACCAAAGACCTCGAGAAAATCATCTAAGACATAAAAGATTTCATAATTAAGCCCTGGATTTCACCATCTAGGGCTTTTTTCGTCGATGCAATTGCTTGTGGCCGGTTAAATGAGCTATCTTTGTATTAGATTATGGCAGTTGCTCTGTAAAATAGTCAACTGTAATGAAACATAAACAACTATGCCAAAAATAACAACAGAAGTGTGTGACATCACAAAACCAAATGTTGCTAATACAGATATGGTACCTGCTTTGAACGCAGAAAGTATTCAAAGGTGTATATATTATGTTCGTGGTAACCAAAATACTAGATCGTGACTTAGCAAAACTATATCAAGTAGAAACTGCACAGTTAAACCGTCAAGTGAAACGCAATGCTGCGCGTTTTCCTGATGATTTCATGTTCCAACTTACAGAGGAAGAGGTTAATAACTTGAAATGCCAAAATGGCATTTCAAGTTGGGGCGGCGATAGAAGGGCTTTGCCGCATGCTTTTACAGAACAAGGTATAGCCATGTTGGCGGGATTGCTGCGAAGTGAAATGGCTATAAGGACGAATGTGGCAATTATGCGAGCTTTTGTTGCTATGCGTCGTTTTATTTCTGTTAATTCTGGTATGTTTCAGCGCATAGAGAGATTGGAGCAACACCAATTGTTGACAGACCAAAAGATGGAACAGGTATTGCAGCGTATGGATGAATTATCGCCGTCCATTGCTCCTGAGCAAATATTTGCCACAGGGTGTGTGTGGGATGCCTGGGATTATGTTTCTCAGTTAGTGCGTAGTGCAAAAGACCATATTGTGTTGGTTGATAATTTTGTCGATGAACGTGTGCTTACATTGTTAACAAAAAGGAAAAAGGGAGTGAAGGCAACAATACACTCTCGATATACTGAACAGTTTAAATTGGATTTGGATAAACATAATACACAATATGATGCCATTAAATTTATTCAACTTCCCCACAAGGCGCACGACCGCTTTTTGGTTATTGACAATGATGTGTATCTTCTTGGAGCAAGTGTGAAAGATATGGGGACAAGCCTTTGTGCCATTACAAAGATGGAAATCTTGCCAGCAACAGTGTTGGCATTGTTGAAATAGAATAATTTCCCATTTTTCCTGCTTTGCGGTTTGTCGATAAAAGATGGGGGAATGGCGGGTGTAAGAGTGGAAGTTTCGGGGGAATTATATCATTTTGAATAAAAAATAGTTATCGATTGCGAAAAATTTCTTAAAAAATATTTGCATATTAGAAAAATTTTCACTCAATTTGCAATGCTGATTGATGAGTAACTGCTTTTGAAAAGGCTTTGAAAAACATTAGGCAAAACGTTATAACCCTAAATTAGAATTAACACCTCGTAATGGCAACATGCGAGAAAATAACCTAATATAAAAATTTGCTTATGAAAAAATTAAGTGCAATGTTCGTGGCACTATCACTGGCTGGAGCAACCCCATTTATACCGATGGGGTCGGGTACGGCATTTGCCCAGACCCAGAGCAGTGAAGTTTCAGGAACGGTTTATGATTCCAATGGCGAGCCTCTAATCGGGGCAATAGTAACGGTCAAAGGCACAAACCGCGGTGTGGCAACCGATGCTGACGGTAAATTCCATCTGCAGGCCAAACCAGGACAGGTGCTTACAGTTTCTTATGTCGGGTCGAAGACTCAGGAAATTGCAGTCGGCGTTTCCAAGAACTACACGGTGACTTTGAAAAGCACTACTCAAGACCTTGACGAGGTTGTCGTAACCGCACTCGGTATCAAGCGCGACAAGAAGGCCCTCGGTTATGCAATCGACGACATCAAGGCCGACGAACTTATGAAGAACAAAAACACCAACGCCATCAACTCATTGGCAGGTAAGATTGCCGGTGTCAACATCACCCAGTCGTCGGGTGCTGCTGGTGCTGGTTCGCAAATCATCCTGCGTGGTGGTACATCAGGTTCGGAGAGTATGGATAACCAACCTCTTTTCGTGGTAGATGGTGTTACCTACGATAACTCTACATCCGTTGTCGGCAACTCGGCATTCGACGGTATGATGAGTTCCGCAACAACATCGAGCAACCGTGTGATGGATATCAACCCTGAGGATATCGAGAGCATGTCAGTCCTCAAAGGTCCGGCAGCATCTGCGCTCTACGGCTCACGTGCAGCCAACGGTGTTGTGATTATCACTACAAAACAAGGTAAGGAAGGCTCTGTGGAAGTCAACCTTAGCGCAAAATACATGACCTCTTGGGCAAAGTCGCTTCCTAAGACACAAGGCCAATACAAACGTGGCTACATGGAAGACGAGTATGACCAAGCCGGCAACTACACTGGTACTGTCTACAAGGACCTTAACAGTTACAATGCTTGGGGCGAGAAGTATGGCACCGACACTCCATATTACAATAACATCGGTGACTTCTTCCAGAACGGTGGCGTTTGGGACACCAACTTGAGCGTGGCTGGCGGTACGAAGAACAGCAAGTTCTATCTCTCTGGTTCATACTACGACCAAGACGGTATCGTGCCAACAACAGGCTACACCAAGACAACATTCCGCTTCAACGGCGAGCAGAAGTTCAAGATCTTCACCTTCGGTGCCAACGCAGCCTATAGCGATGCCCGCACAACAAAGACCCTTACGGGTGCGGCTCTCTATGGTTCAAGCGGTACAGGTGCCCTCTATGGTGTGTACACTTGGGCTCCGAACTCCGACATGAAGCAATATCTTGCTGAGGACGGTTCGCGCTACCGCCAGTTTGGCAACAACCTCGACCCATGGGACGAGAAGGACAACCCATACTGGATTGTGAACAAGAACAAGTTTACCGACAAGACCGAGCGTTTCACTGGTAACTTCAACATAAAGGCAGACCTCACCGACTGGTGGTGGATCAACTACCGCATGGGTGTTGACTCATATACAACCCAGAACTCTACACGCTACGCTCCTGGTGGCGCTGTAAAGCAAGTATGGCAAAACGGTATGATGAGCGACAACTCGTTGAGATACCGCTTCCTCTCGACCAACTTGATGACCAACTTCAACAAGCAGTTCGGCGACTTCAACGTAAACCTCATGCTCGGTACCACAACCGAATATATGCGCAGCAACCGCACTTACATGATGGCATGGAACTTTGCTGTTGACGGTCTTTACAGTTACGAGAACGCAACCGACGACAACAAGAAGTTCAAGAGCGGCACAACTCGCACACGCCTCCTCGGTGTTTACGGCGAACTTCGTGCTGACTGGCGCAACGCAATCTTCTTGACAGTGACAGGACGTAACGACTGGAACTCAACTCTTCCAAAGAGCAGCCGTTCATTCTTCTATCCTTCTGTCAGCGGTGCTGTAGCATTCTCTGAACTTTTGGGTGATGCTCGTCCAGAATGGTTGACCTTCGGTAAGGTTCGCGCATCTTGGGCAGAGGTAGGTAAAGGTACAACAGCCTATGCAACCAACACTACACTTTGGGGCGTACGCACATATCTCGGTGGCGTCAGCGGTGTAGGTAACTCATGGACCCGTGGTAACCCATACTTGGTACCTGAGAAGACCCGTTCTACTGAAGTCGGCCTCGAACTCCGCTTCTTCCAGAACCGTTTGAAATTTGATATCGCTTACTACACCAACAACTCTATCAACCAGATTATCTCTCCGCGTGGACCGCAATCTACTGGTTACATCTTCTGTATGCAGAACGTAGGTACAGTCTACAACAAGGGTCTTGAAATCAGCATCGGTGGCACACCAGTACAGACTAAGGACTTCACTTGGGAGACAAGCATCAACGGTGCAGGCAACCGCGGCCGCATGGAAGGTCTTCCTGCAGGTATGGACGTAATGTATGTAACCGACGTTCAATATGGCAACGTTCAGGCTGCAACATTCAGTGGCGGTAGTTTCATGGCAATTGCCGGTAAGAAATGGAAACGCGCTGAAAGCGGCGAACTCATCCTCGACAAGAACGGTATGCCAACCAGCGACCAGAAGACTTATGAAGTTGCTAACCGTGAGGCTAAATTCACTGGCGGTTGGAACAACACCTTCACTTACAAGAACTTCTCTCTTAATATGTTGTGGGAGTTCCGTGTAGGCGGTGCAGTGTTCAACGGTACAAAATACGCTATGACACAATGCGGTGTTAGCCAGTTCTCAGCCGACGTACGTAACCAGCCTCTCACCATCTCTGGTGTTGACGAAACGGGCAATCCTGTAAGCAACACTTGGGAGCCTGACAAGACTTACGTGTTCAACGGTCAGACAATGCTTGGCTACAACATCATCAAGGAGTACTACACTAACTACTACAACTTGGAGTCAAGCAACTGGATTACAAATGTAAATGCACTTCGTCTCCGCACAATTTCGCTCTCTTACGACATTCCTAAGTCAGCGCTCGCAAAGACTAAGTTCATCAAGCGTGCAGTCGTTACTGCAACTGCCAACAACCTGCTTCTCTTCACCAACTATGACGGCGACCCAGAGGCAGCAGCCAGCGGTTCAGGTGTAGGTGGTTCATCATCTGTAGGCTTCGACTATTGCGGTGTTCCTGCAACAGCAAGTTTCGCACTCGGTGTCAACCTCACTTTCTAAACATTGTGTAACTAATAAGACTATTCATTATGAAACTATATAAATCATTATTGCTTGGTGTAGCAGGAATGTCGATGCTGACGTTCTCATCGTGCAACGATTGGCTCGACATCAACACCGACCCTGACAACCCAACGGATGCAAGTGCACAATACCAACAGCGTTTGGCCCACATCCAGTTCTATACTAACGATGCCAACCAGTTTGCAGCATGGCGTTCGTCAATGGCAATGGGCGACTGGACTAAAAACACTGGCGGCGGCACATACGCCAACATGAGCGACTGGCTTCCTGCCGACGGTATCGTAACCACTCCTTACCAATGGTTCTTCGTCGGAGCACAAGTCAACAACCAGGATATGTACGACAAGGCAATGGCAGTTGAAAACTATCAGTTTGCTGGTGCTGCGAAACTCCTCCGTGCATACGGCTTCATGCTTATGACCGACCTCTACGGCGAGATGCCTTACACTCAGGCTTGCGGTGCTAACGCAACTCCAGAATACGACACAGGTCGCACAATCTTCATGGGCTGTATCACAGACATCGAAGAGGCTATCGAACTTCTCAATAAGGGTTTGAACCAGAAGTCATCGCTTCCTTCTCTCGCAGTGGGCGACTCCTGGAACGGCGGCGACGTGAACAAGTGGATTAAACTCGCTTATCTGCTCAAGGCACGCTGGCTGAACCACCTTATCAAGAAAGGTGCTGGTAGTTACAAGGACGGTAAGTATGACGCTAGCGAAATCATTGCCTGCCTCGACAAGGCAATGCAGAGCAATGCCGACAACACTATCGTGGACCACACCGATGCCAACAGTTCGAGCCACGACGTGCTTGGCTGGGACGAGCCGGTTGACTACTCACCACTCTACTCGGTTTGCGGTATGAACTCTGGCTACATGCCAACTAAGTGCCTCTACGACAACTTGACAAACTTTGCAGGTTATGGTGTTGAGGACCCACGTGCTGACCACATCCTCCCATGGGCTAAATCGCAGAAGAGCGCCGACACTCCAGCCGAAATCAAATGGAATGGCAACTGGCGTCGTTCACTCGGCGTAGACCTCCAGTCGAACATCCGCACAAGCGGTGGCCCTATCCGTGCAAACTTCAACAAGACTACTGGCAGTTGGTACTGCGAAGATGCTGCTGATGCTCGCAAAGGCGATACAGTATATATCGAAGGTACAAGTTCTTCGAAGGGCTACGCAGCCAACGTTGACTTGCTCTACCGTCGCGTGAAAGGCGATGACCGCTCGGCAGAGTCTGGAACATTCTACACTCGCGTGTCTGCTCCTACCTACATCGGTACATACGCAGAGGCTTGCTTTATCCGCGCAGAAGTTCTCTTCAACAAGGGCGACCGCGGTGGTGCATTTGAGGCATACAAGAAAGGTATCCAAGCAAGCATCGAGTTGATGAACTCTAAACTTAAAGTTTGGGTCGGCGAAGACAGCAGTCTTGCAGATTGCCCGTCGTTTACTCCAATGGAGCAAACAGCCATCGACAACTTCCTCCAGAACGGTATCGGTTCGTCAGCCGACATCACTTTGGGCAAAATCCTTACCCAAAAGCGTATCGCGTTGCTCTACTCGATGGAAATCTGGAACGATATGCGTCGCTACGACTTCAATCCTGAATACTTCCTCGGCTGGAACATTCCTGCGGCTTACTACCAGACTGCAAACGCAATGAAGGCAATCCCTGTTGGCAAGCAATTCCGCCGCTGGCGTCAGTGCTCACACGAGTACAACTACAACAGCAAGAACCTTCAGGCAATTGGTAGCCAAGTGCCTGGTGCAGTGATGACCGACTCGGAAGGCAAGGAGACAATGTGGAACCGCGCCGACGATGCATGGACCATCAACGTATGGTGGGACTCTAACCAAGAGTAACAAACGAATCAGTTAAACATAGCACTTAACGGGGGTGCGGCAAGAGATTGTCGCACCCCCCATTTTTTTCGCCGAGTTGGCATTTTCCTTAAGAAAGCAACCAGTCCAGCACGTACATTTGCTTGATGCCGTTGTGGTAGACAATAGGGTCGTTGTCGAGTGTGAGCATATACTTCGGGTAGGAGTCGGAGAGGGCAGCCAGAGGAGCAAGTTCGCGCTGAAGGGTTGCTTTGTCTCTTACGCTAAGCGACACTTGGTAGTAGGAGCATTGCCCACCTTTGGTCACAATGAAGTCTATTTCCGCATTGCCAACTTTTCCCACATATACGTCCCCACCTCTGCGGGCAAGTTCAAGGTAGACGACATTTTCCAGAATATGTCCGAGGTCGCCGCCTTTTCGCCCGTTTATCACATTACGCAGGCCCACATCCGCAAGGTAGAGTTTCATCCCCGTTTTCAGCAGTTGTTTGCCTTTAGTGTCGTATTTCGGCACAGGATAGAAAATGTAACTGTTCACAAGGGCGGATATGTAACTCTCAACAGTGTGGGAGGAGATTTTTCTTCCCAATGAAGTCATCGTGTCGCTTATGCGCTTTATCACCGATATGTTGCCAATGTTGTCCGACAGAAATTTCACGATGCTGTCGAGCATCATAACATCTGTGATTTTCTTGCGTTCCACCACGTCTTTCAGCACAATGGTGTGGTACAGTCCCGTGAGATACTCGTTTACCATCTCTTCATTGTTGCGTATCTGTGCAACGTAGGGCATAGAGCCGTATTCGATGTATTGTCGGTAGGCAGTTTCCAGACTCGTAGATTCTAGCAGTGACTGCACATGTTCGCGGAATGAAAAAGGCAAAAGTTTGATTTCCACAAACCTGCCTGTAAGCATAGTGGCAATCTCTCCAGAAAGCAGATAGGCATTTGAACCAGTGACGTAGATGTCTACATTGTCAGATAGGAATAGACTATCAATGGCCTTCTGAAAGTCTTTGACCATTTGGATTTCGTCGAAAAACAGATAGTTCATCCGCCCCTCGCACAGGCGACTTTTCACCTGTTTGTGCAAGGCTCTGTAGTCGAGCAAAGGCTCGTTGTCGATGTCCTCAAAGTTGTACTCCTGTATCTGTTCTGCCGACACGCCATTGTTTAGCAACTGCTGGCTAAACATCTTGAGAAGCGATGACTTTCCGCATCGGCGTATGCCCGTTATCACCTTGATTATCCTTTTGTCTTTCCATTTTTCGAGGGTAGACAAATATTCCTTACGTTCTATCATAGCGCATAAAAATGAAATCCATTGCAAATATACTACAATTTCTGATGAAAAATGAAATCCATTGCATTTTTGGTGTGGGTTTGGGGCGAAAATGAAATGCGTTGCATTTTTGCGAGGGTGTGGCAATAAAAACGGAGCCACAGTTTCTCACGAAACCATGACCCCTCCTAAACACTATCACCTATGAATTAATATCTGTATTAAGCACGTCGTGCGGCGTATTCGCGCAGAAATGCTTCAGATTTGTCGTTGTAGAGATATTCCACGTCGGTGAGCGGACGGTCGCCGAAAGTGGCGTATTGCATCACCTGAAGGGCAACAAACTGCTTGTCGGCCGATGCGTAGAAATCGAGATGCACTTTGCTGATGTCGCTCGTGCGGAAGTCGCCGATTGAGGTGTTGTTCTCGAGCAGCGAGCGCAGTTGCGGCATCTGCTCAATGGTGTAGTCGCTCGTGGTGCGGCGCACGGCGCTGTGGGTCGGCGCATAGACCCAGTGGCGCAGGTTGAAGAGTAGCATGCACAAGCCAGCGGCAGTCACTGCCCAACCACAGAACATACGGAGCATGTTGAGGTTCGACTTCGGGTCGGCTGTGGAGAGAAAGATAGAGATTACAAGTCCGACGACCACGAGGATAATGCCCAGCGTGGCAGTCTTCGGGTTGATTACTTTCTTGAGGTCTTTGCAGGTGTCGTACGACAGTATGTTTTTTGTTGATTCCATTTCTTTTTATGTTTTTGTTTGAGTGAATAAAAAATCTGTTGTGGGCGCGTGGAAATGCATCGGTGCGACATGCGCACAGTGTTGGCGTATGTCATTGTCGAGATGCTCCGAACCCCTTGGCGGAGTAGAAATGGAATTGGCTAAATGATGATGTGCCGGATGGTGTAGACGTAACCGCTTTGGCTACAAGGCTCTATGCACTGATGGCGGAACGAGGTCATTGCCACCTGCGCCGACAGGCAGTTGCTCGACAGGATGCTTTTCGCCTTGTCGCGCAGTATGCGTTGCCATTGCCATTGATTTACGCGGATTTGCGACTGCGACTGAGCCGTGTAGACCTCAAAGCCACTGTTGCCGATGTTGGCTGCCTGAAGGTCGATGAGCCGCTGGTCGCTGATTTGTGCCTGTTGGGAATTATTGTCGTTGTCGGTAAGCGTCATTGCTGCTTCGGGGCATACCGTGTGGGTGCGCGCCGTGGAGGATGCGCTGCTGCATGACACAGCCATCAATTGCAACAATAGGGCGGTTAATATTACGACAATGTGTTGTTTCATCACCACAAAAATAATGATAATCAAATGATATATCACAATATCTTGTGCGAAAATTTTTTGCCTTTTCGCCATTTCCGCAAAATTGCGTAATTTTGTGTTGAAGCATTCAGCGTGCTGAAAGTATAAAAAAGAAAGGCAATAGATATATGTTTTCAGGAATTGTAGAAACGGCAGCCACGGTTGTGGCTTTGAGAAAAGACGGCGGCAATCTCCACATCACGATGAAGTGCGATTTTGCCAACGAGTTGAAGATTGACCAGTCGGTGGCGCACAACGGTGTATGCCTTACGGTGGTCGACCTCCCTGGCGACGGCACGTTTACCGTGACCGCCATTCAGGAAACCCTCGACCGCTCCAACCTTGGCTTGCTTGAGGTGGGCGATCTCGTTAACCTTGAGCGTAGCATGGTGATGAACGGTCGTTTGGACGGTCACATCGTGCAAGGACACGTCGACCAGACAGCAGTGTGCTGCGAGATGCGCAACGCCGACGGCAGCCACTATTTCAAGTTCTCCTACACCGTCGACCCCGACATGGCGCGCAAAGGCTATGTCACTGTCGAGAAAGGCTCTGTCACGGTCAATGGTGTAAGTCTCACCGTGTGCAACTCCCAGCGCGACAGTTTTGAGGTGGCAATCATCCCCTACACACTTGAGCATACCAATTTCTGCCGCATCAAGCCCGGCACGGTAGTGAATATCGAGTTCGACATCATCGGCAAATACCTTAGCCGACTGATGGAATTTTCAAAATAACGCTATGAGTAATCCGTTTTACGACCTTGTGGCTCGCCGTCAGAGCGACCGAGCCTATAGCGATGCCCCAGTGCCGCGCGAGGCATTGGAACGCATTGTCGACGCCGCACGCCTTGCGCCGTCGGCGTGCAATTCCCAGCCGTGGCATTTCATCGTGGTCGACAAGCCTGAAGTGCGCACGGAGGTGGCTTCCACCCTCGTATCGATGGGTATGAACGGCTTCGCCACACAAGCGCCATGCTTTATCGTCATCGTGCAGAAAGCGCCCAACTTCACCGCGCGTCTTGGCGGATGGATAAAAAACAAGCATTTTCCGCTCATCGACTGCGGCATAGCCGCCTCCCACATAGCCCTTGCCGCCGCATCGGAAGGGTTGGGCTCATGCATTATGGGCTGGTTCGACGAAAAGAAACTGAAGAAAGTGCTCGGCGTGCCTCGCAGTGAGCGAGTGCTCCTCGCTGTGGCAATCGGGCACAGCACGCAAGCCCTGCGCAATAAGCAGCGACACGCGCTCGCCGAGGTGATGGGCGACAACAAATATTAAGCCGATGAGCAGCGACCGTCCCTCTAAACTCAAATGCTGGATAGAAGCCACGCGACTGCGCACGCTACCTGTGTCGACCGCCGGAGTGGTCGTGGCATCCGGCTATGCCTGCCTGTACCATTCGTTCCGATGGGTGCCAGCGTTGCTGTGCTTCGTGTTTGCATTGCTGGCGCAGGTGGCATCAAACTTCGCCAACGAATATTTTGACTACCGTAACGGCTCCGACAAGAAAGGCCGTGAAGGCTTTCGCCGCGGCGTGACCGAGGGCGACATTTCGCCCCGTGCAATGCTCGTAGCCACCCTCGCCACCCTCGCACTGGCGTGCCTCGTGGGTTGCGGCATGATACCTTTCGGCGGCTGGAAACTCATCCCAGTGGGCATTGTCATTGCCCTATTCGCCCTCGCTTATAGTGCTGGACCTTATCCGCTGTCGCGCATCGGGCTGGGCGATGTCGCTGTACTCGTGTTTTTCGGCTTTGTGCCAGTGTGCCTCACCTTCTACCTTCAGGCTGGCACAATAACCGCCGACGTCGTTATGGCATCGGCGGCTGTGGGGTTGATGGGCTGCAATGTGTTGATTGTGAACAATTATCGCGATATGGAGGACGATATTGCCGCAGGCAAGCACACCACCGTGGTGATGTTCGGCAGAGGCGTTGCTGCATGGGCTTACCTCCTGTTTGGACTTGCTGCCTTGGCACTCACGTCGCCACTGTGGACTGTCGCCGCTTGGCGCATCGTCGTGCCTGTGGTGTATCTCATCCTGCACATCGCCACATGGCGGAAAATCCGCGCCAACCGTGGCGCAGCGCTCAATCCGCTTCTCGGCGCTACGGCGCGCAATATGCTCGTCTACTCTCTTTTGCTGCTTGTGCTCTGTCTGTTATAAGCGCTTGTACTGGTTGGGCGTCATGCCCGTGTGGTGCTTGAAATATTTCCCGAAAAACGACTGATTGGGGAAGTTGAGGCTATACGCCACCTCCTGCACATTCATTGTGGAATATTTCAGCAGGTTTTTCGCTTCGAGGATAACATAGTGGTTAATCCACTCGGCGGCAGTCTGTCCGCTGGTGCGCTTGATGAGAGTGGTGAAATATTTCGGCGACAGGTGCATCTTCTCGGCATAAAATCCCACGCTGCGTTCCTGCTTGTAGTGCGCACTGAGAAGTATCATGAACTCCTTGAAATATCCCGCATTCTTGCTGAAAGCCTCTTGGTTGAGCGATTTGCATTCGTCGATGTTCTTGTCGATGGCACGTCCCACTTTGAAGAAAAGTGCCGTGAGCAGGCATCGCAGAATGTCGGTCGACAGAGCGTCCTCCTCGTTGTTGCGGATTTCGTGTGCCACGGCATCGATAATTCCCTCAGTTTCAGCAAACTGCGGCGCGTCGAGGTGCATGCACTGTGCATATTTCAGCGCAAGCAGTTTCTGCGCCACCGGCTTCACGTCGAGATTCATGGTGCGGATAAGGTCGAGGTCGATGACCGCCACCTGCACCGTGCAGTCCTTGATGTCGGCGGCACGCATGATCTGTCCGGGAAAGTTGACGTAGAGAGTGCCCGGCGTGAGCACAAACTTCTCGGAGTTGGTCACGATGGTCACTTCGCCGCTGTCGCAGCAAATCAGGATGAAGGCGTTGACGCTGAACGGGTGCACAAACGAGATGTCGACATGCTCCACGCCCACCGACGAGCGGTGGCCGATGAGCAGCCCTGGGCGATATACGTCGTCTTTATCGGGCTTGAAAATCGAGGTCAGTTTGTCGAGCGTGAGGCACGGTATGTCTTTTACTAAGTCCTTCTCCATGATTTGTCCTGTTGGTTTGTGTGGCAAATTTACAATAAAAATCCTCAAATGACCACAAAATCATCATAATTTGTCGACCAATAGAACAAACAACATTCGCTATGCGAGGTCGAAATAGCCGTCGAACCACGTCCACGCATCGCGGCGGAAGCGGTAAGTGCCGTCGGTTGGCGCACACACAGCCAGCAGTTGATTGATTTTCGTGTCCTTGGTCGGTGCGCTGTAAGCCTTCAGCCATCGCGCTCCTGCCACAACGACAGGGCGTTCAGCCCCGGCTTGTGTCCATTCGCTGCGCTGGGCGGCAGCCTCGTCAGAGTTGGGGTCGGCAAACCGCTCCACATTCGTCTGCCAGCCGTCGAGGCGTAGCGACAGCGGGCGGTAGCAGCGGTAGGGGAGCGCGATGGTAGCCACGAGGCGGTCGTCTATGCCGAGGTCACATTCCCCTGCGATGTCCTCAATCGGTAGCATCTCCGCTGGCGCCTCGCGCAGTAGGCGCGCATACCAGTTGCTATATTCGCGCTGCAGCACTCCGTCGAGGTCCACGCCGTCGTCTCTCTCCACGTCGCACGACCGCACTCCGGCGTAAAATCCGCGTCGCTTTTTCCACTCTTCAAGCATCTGTGCTTCGGTGAGCACTACAAATCCGTCATTTCCTGAAATTGTTGCCATAATGTCTTTTTTTCGGCAAAATTATTTTCTCTGTCTGCTGGCACTCGCTAAAAAGGGAATTATTTGTAAATTTGTAGCATTACAAATACTTAAAGATGAAGAAACTACTTTTGATTTCCGTGTTGCTCTTGGCAACGGTCGTATCTGCGCATTCGCAGCGCAACGTGATTTTGTGGAAAAACGACAAATCCGTTGTCATTGAGTCGACGGCTGACGTAGACTATATTTCCTTCGACGGCTCGGGGCTTTTCAACATCACAACATCCAAGCCAGCCGAAGTAGGCGACGACTATTTTACGGGCACGGCTTCCGTATCGCTCACTGATAAAGTTTCGTCGGTCTCGGGAACGGAATTGGAAGTGGGAATATGCTATTCCGACTACAACGTCACGCCGGTCTACAGCAACGGGCATTACAAGTTGGGAACCGAACTGAAGGAATACTCCTTCAAAGTGCCATACCTCGACAACGGCACCACTTTCTACTACCGCGCTTATGTGAAAGTGAACAGCGAATGTTACTACGACAGCAAGGTTTACACTGCAACCACCACGGGCATAACGCCGTCGTATGTGATACTTTATAAACACAAGTTCGTAGACCTCGGCTTGCCGAGCGGCCTGCTGTGGTCGGCGTGCAACCTTGGCGCAAGCCAGATTCAAGATGACGGCGACTACTTTGCGTGGGGCGAAACGGAGACAAAGAAGACATACACGACGGAGAACTATAAGTTTGGCGAATCGACCTATTCCAAATACAATGACGACGACAACCTGACCACGCTTGAAGCGGAAGACGATGCCGCTACGGTAATTTGGGGCTCAAGGTTCCGTATGCCTACCGATAGCGAGTTTTATGAACTCTTCGCAAAATGTGAGTGGCACTGGAATGATTCCTATCGTGGCACAAGCGGATATATGGTGACAGGGCCAAACGGCAATCAAATCTTCCTTCCTTGCGCAGGACGCTACACTGATGAACTTGTCGATCATGGCGAAAGTGGGGCTTATTGGGCAAGTACCATCTACCCACAAAAAAATACCAATAGTTACTTTTTCCGTATCTACTCCGGCGTTTATTTTCTTCAATCCAAAGTCCGCTGCATTGGTCTCACAATCCGCCCCGTAGCAGCAAAAGTTCAATAAATCCCCCGCGGGGTGTTTTTGCTTATCTGAATTTCAGAAATTGTGCAACCTATAAGTTGCATAATTGGTTTGAAATCGTTAATTTTGCAGTGATAAGAGGAAACTTTTGGTATGGAGTTCGTTCGGATTATTGAAAATTATGACCATCTTTGGGCTGTCAAATCCCCAGAGAAAGACTATGATGAACTTACCGATTTGTTCAATAAGTGGAACAATTCGGAGTATCTTCTTGAATTTTTCACTGAGCATCTTGACGACTTGAAAGATTATTTCCATATTGAGCGCATTTCACAAGCCATAAGCGATACAATGGAAGACGCAGACGTGCTGGAAGAATTAATACTTGAATTTCCTTTCACTGAGCATCTCGACGGATTGTTCAAGCCTCTTGCCACAACGGATGCTGTGGCATCGGAACTTAGCCGCGAAAAGGCACGAAACTGGGATAGAAAGCGCCATGCAAGTTGGTTGCGAGTGTATGCCATCCGCCTTGAGCCGAACATTTACATTGTTACTGGCGGAGCAATCAAACTTACTCGCACAATGCAGGAAAGAGAACATACGCAAGTCGAACTCGACAAACTGAACCGTTGCAAGTCTTATCTGATTGCAAACGGAGTCTTTGATAAGAATAGTTTTGTAGAACTGACAAATGAGGAGGATTGATTATGACGACAAAAACATTGACATTTCTGGAATCACACAAGAGTGAAACACCGTCTCACTTTGTCGAGAATGCCAAGTGGCGGAAAGAAAATGCCAGTTGGCTTCGTTGGTCGCGCAAGGTGGCGCTTGCCATTGTTGACTATATGCAGTCCAACAACTTGAAGCGAGCCGATGTCGCCGAGCAGTTGGGCGTGAGTCCCCAATATGTAAGCAAACTGTTGTCTGGTACCGAAAATCTTTCATTCAAAAGCATCGCCAACATAGAAGAAAAACTTGGAATTGACTGTTTTGAGGCTGTGATGGCATAATTTTTATTCCCCCGCAGGGTGTTTTTGTGTTGAAATTATTATTAACTTTGCATTTTACGACTAAAAACTATCTCCAAATGCGAAAATACCTATTTACGCTCATCGCCGCTCTGACGGCAATGGCTGCAAGCGCATCGGCGCCTGCCGGCTACTACAGTTCGATTTCCGGACTTTCTGACGCTGCCCTTAAAAACAAACTCCATGAGATTGTAAGTAAGCACTCAACCAACGACTACAACGGATTGTTCCTGCAGTCGTTCTGCTATACCGATGTGCGCTCCGACGGCACATGGTGGGATATGTACTCCGACACTAAGCGCTATGTGCGCAACGGCTGGAGCGGCATGAACCGCGAACACAGTTTCCCGAAGAGTTGGTGGGGAGGCGACACAAGTGTGGGCGCATACACCGACCTCAACCACCTCTATCCGGCGGATGGCGATGCCAATATGGCGAAGAGCAACTATCCGCTCGGCGAAGTGTCGGAGTCGGGCGTGGTGTATGAAAACGGCGTTACAAAGGTGGGAAACCCCGTGTCGGGACAAGGCGGCGGTGCACGCTATGTGTTTGAGCCGGCTGACGAGTACAAGGGCGATTTCGCACGCACGTATTTCTATATGGTCACCTGCTATCAGGACCTTTCCTGGCGCTACACCTACATCGCTCAGGCGGGCTCTTATCCGTCGATGCAAGGCTGGGCAATCGATATGCTTCTGAAATGGCATCGCGAAGACCCAGTGAGCGACAAGGAGCGCAACCGCAACGATGAGGTCTATAAACTGCAGTCGAATCGTAACCCATTTATCGACTATCCTAACCTCGTGGAATACATCTGGGGCTCGATGAAGGGTAAGCCTTACACCGACGAGGATCTTCCTCCAATCGGCGACGGCACACTGATTTCGCCGACCAACAATTCTACCATCAATTTCGGCGAGGTTGCCTATGGTCAGCAGGAAACTGTAGAGATACCAATCCGCGGCAAACTCTCGGCAAACCTGTCGCTGCGCCTCTATGGCGACAACGCTTCTGATTTCTCCATCCCGACCACTTCGGTGTCGTGGAGCGAGGTCAACAACGATGGCTACACGTTGAAGGTAACGTTCCTGCCTACCGACCTCGGTGAGCGCAAGGCTAAATTGCTGCTCTACGACGGTGGACTTACTGGCACAACGAGTTATGTGGTCAACCTCACGGGTACAGTCTACGACACTCCTTCGTTCGACCGCATCGTGGCTACGGAGGCAACCAATGTGTCGTACAACGGTTTCCGCATCAACTGGCAAGCACCAGCCAATCCGGAGATTATTGACAACTACATTGTCAACCTTACGGAATACATCAACGGCACAAGCACCACGATGTCGTTTACTACCGACTACGTGGATCACACATACTATGACTTCACCGACATCACTTCGGGAGCAACTTATAGTTACACCGTGCAGTCGCAACGCCTCGGCATGACTTCTGATAAATCCAACGTGATTTATGCCAATCCAGCCGGAGTGGACGGCTTGCAGGCAATGGCACCGCTCACTGTGCTCACCATCGGTAACGGCATCTATTTCCGCTGCTCTGACGTTCACACCAACGTGCGCATCGTCGACATGATGGGACGCACCATCAAGGTTATCCCGTCGGTAAGCGAAGGCCACTGCGAACTGCTGCCTTACGGCGCATACCTCGTCTACAGCGATCAGTGCCCACGTCCGCAAAAGGTCCTCGTCCTCGACTAATCGACAACCCACATAAAAAAGTAAATCGGCGGCTCCCAACCGCCGATTTTTTTACCCAGTGACGAGCGTTTGCAGCGAAAAAGATGCAACTTTTCTGCCGAATCGCGTTATTTTTATTATCTTCGCAACGAAAACTCACTTGAAAAAGTGGAGCGAACAAGCAAAAACTCCCTTGAAAAAGTGGAGCGAGAATAAATAACCGTTTAATTATAAATGCGTTATGCTTAAAAGAAAGATTGAGGACGTTCTCTTGGCTTGGAAACGCGAAGCCGACCATAAGCCAATCGTCATCAAAGGCTGCCGCCAATGCGGCAAGACATACAGTGTGCAGAAGTTTGCTCAAGCCAATTATAAGCATGTGGTTTACCTGAACTTCATGCTTAATCCTGACTATGCCCTTGCCTTTGAAGGCTCAAAAGTAATTGACGACATCATCGTTAATCTGTCCGCAATGATTGCTGGTAGCGTATTTGAGCCGCAACAGACGTGCCTGATTCTTGACGAGATACAGGAGTGTCCTGCTGCCCGTACTGCACTGAAATTTTTCAAGATGGATGGCAGGTTCGACGTTATTGCCACTGGTTCTCTGCTCGGCGTCAGAGGATATGGTTCACGATACTACAAAACGAAAGAAGAAAACGCAAAGACTTCTATTCCTGTTGGTTATGAAACAATCGTTGATATGTATCCACTGGATTTTGAAGAGTTCCTTTGGGCGAATGGCATCACAGCCCTCGTCATTGACAAACTGAAAGACTGTCTGGACCAGGAGATGCCCGTCCCCGAGGCTTTGCACCAGCGATTCCGCCAACTTATCCTCCAATACACCGTTGTCGGCGGAATGCCGGCGGTGGTAAACCTCTTCGTCGAGAAACACGACCTCGGACGGGTTTTGCAGGAGCAACGCAATATTATTGCTGAGTATGAGGACGATATGCTCAAATACGCCGACGATGCCGACAAATCGAAAATTAGGGAATGTTTTGAGTCAATTCCGCAACAACTGAGCAAGAAAAACAAGAAATTCCAATACTCTGCCGTCCGCAAGAACAGCAAAGCCTCTCAATACCAAGGTAGCCTCCAGTGGATTGAAGATGCCGGCATTATCAGCCGTTGCCGTAACCTGAGCATCACCGAACTGCCGTTGGATGGCAACTCCATCCCCGAATCGTTCAAGGTCTATATGGCAGACACCGGTCTGTTTGTGTCTATGCTTGAGGATGGAACCCAGTTCGACATTCTGCAAGGCAACTTGTACGGCTACAAAGGGGCAATTTTTGAGAACTTGATAGCCGACATTTTCACCAAGATGAAGCGCAAACTCTACTATTTCCGCAAAGACTCAGGGTTGGAGATAGATTTCGTGATGCGCTACAAAGGGGAATGTGTGCTGGTGGAAGTTAAGGCGAAGGACGGAAATACCAAAAGCACCCGAACCATACTCGCGCATCCCGACAAGTATCATGTTTACCATGCCATCAAATTGGGCGATTACAATGTAGGAAGGACCGATGCACTCCTTACACTGCCCCTATATATGGCTTTTCTGCTTAGAGAATACTAATCTCGAGCGACGATACACAAAAAAAGGAGGGAAACGCGGGGTTTCTCTCCTTTTTTGTGCCGTTGGTCGGAGACCTATACTTCGAGGTCTTGGTTGAAGATTTCGTGCCAGGGGAGGCCTTGCTTGTTGAGTTGCTCCATGAATGGGTCTGGATCGAAATCCTCTACATTCCACACGCCCGGGCGTTTCCAGATGCCTTTGAGATACATCATTGCGCCAATCATTGCCGGCACGCCGGTGGTGTAACTTACTGCCTGCATACCAGTTTCGAGGTAGGCTGCGTGGTGTGAGCAGTTGTTGTACACGTAGTAGGTCATATCCTTGCCCTCTTTGTCCTTACCGCTGATGCGGCAGCCGATTGAAGTCTCGCCAGTGTAGTTCTCACCGAGTTCTTTCGGGTTAGGAAGCACAGCCTTGAGGAATTGGATAGGCACGATTTCCATGCCGTTGTAGTTGATAGGCTCGATGCTTGCCATGCCGATGTTTTGGATCACGCGCAAGTGTGTGAGGTATTCCTGTCCGAATGTCATCCAGAAACGAGCGCGCTTGATTGAAGGATAGTTCTTCACAAGGCTTTCGAGTTCCTCGTGGTACATCAAGTAGGATTCGCGTGCGCCGATGTTAGGGTAGTTCAAAGGCTTGTGCACCGACAGAGGGTCTGTTTCGTGCCATTCGCCGTTTTCGTAGAACTTGCCGCGCTGGGTGATTTCGCGGATGTTGATTTCCGGATTGAAGTTGGTGGCAAAAGCCTTGCCATGGTTGCCCGCGTTGCAGTCAACGATGTCGAGGTGCTCCATTTCCGAGAAATAGTGCTTGGCAGCGTAGGCAGTGAAGATGCCCGACACTCCCGGGTCGAAACCGCAGCCGAGGATGGCAGTAAGGCCAGCCTTTTCAAAGCGGTCTTTGTATGCCCATTGCCATGAGTATTGGTATTTTGCTTCGTCGAGAGGCTCGTAGTTGGCTGTGTCCAGATAACTTACGCCGCACTCCAGACAGGCATCCATAATCGTAAGGTCTTGGTAGGGCAGAGCGAGGTTAACAACCAAGTCGGGTTTGTGCTTCTTGAACAGAGCCACGAGTTCTGGCACCTTGTCGGCGTCGACCTGATCGGTGGTTACATTGTCCTTGCCGATGGCTTTCGCAAGGGCATCGCATTTGCTCTTGGTGCGTGAGGCGATAACGATTTCGCTGAACACGTCGGAGTTTTGGGCGCATTTGTGGGCAGCCACAGTGGCTACGCCGCCCGCTCCGATAATTAAAACTTTTGCCATTGTTTTTCTTTTTAGTTTTATAGGATTAATCTTTTGATTACTATTGAAGAAGGAACATACACACGGTCATGTAGATCATCATGCCTATGATGTCGTTGGTGATGGTGATGAACGGGCCGGTGGCTATTGCCGGGTCAACCTTCAACTTCTCAAGGGTCAGCGGCACGAAAGTGCCGAAGGTGGCAGCGAACAGCACCACAGAGAAGAGTGAGATAGAAACGGCGATGGTGATTTTGAAATCCGGGTGGAAGATGAAGAAGTTGTAGGCAAACACAAGGAGCGAGATGATGCTCGCATTGATGAGTGCCAACCCCAGTTCCTTGAGAATTTGCGACAGCGAACGCTTCAAGTCGAGCGAGCCGTTGGCAAGACCCTGCACCACGATAGCCGACGACTGGATGCCGACGTTACCGCCCGTGCCGCCAATCAGCGGGATGAACAGTGCGATGGCAGGGTTGTTGGCAAAATTGCCCTCGAAGTTGCCGAGAATCCACGAGTTTGACAAACCGCCAATCATGCCGATGATGAGCCACGGCAAGCGCGCCTTGGCTTGATCGAGGATTTTGTCGTCCGTCTCGACGTCGGTGGAGAGACCTGATGCCAACTGGTAGTCGCGTTCGGTTTGCTCGCGCGCCTCGTCCATAACGTCGTCGAAGGTGATGCGTCCCACGAGGCGTCCGATGCTGTCGACCACAGGCATTACAGCCAAGTCGTATTTCTCAAACGTGAGCACCACGTCGTCGAGCGGCTCGTCGGCCTTCACTGCGTATGGGTCTGGCTCCATTACGTGTTTTATCTTTGACGCTGAAGGGTTGGTAATGAGGGTCTTCAGCGGAAGAATGCCTTTGAGTTTGCGGTCGTCGTCGATGACGTAGACGTAGAAAATCTCGTCCATGTCCTCCGCCTGTTCGCGCATGCGCTTCACGCATTCTGGCATACTCCAGTTTTCGTTGACCACAATCATTTCCGTGCCCATCAACGAGCCCGCGGTGTCCTCGGGATATTTCATCAGGTCAATGATTGACCCTGCCTGTTCCACGTCGTCGACATGGGCAAGCACCTCCTCCTGGTCCTCCTTGTCGAGTTCCTGGATAAGGTCGACGGCATCGTCGGTGTCGAGGTGCTCCACGAAATGCTTGGCGATGTCCTTGTTTGGCATGTTCTCCAGCAGTCGATGTCGGTCGTCCTCGTCAAGTTCCATAAGGGTTTCGGCTGCAGTGTCGCTGTCGAGGTGCGCCACGACATACTCTGCATCCTCAAGGTCCATCTTCTGGATTAATTCGGCAATGTCGGCAGGGTGGAGCTCTTTGAGTTCCGCCATGACTTGTGCCTCATTGTCCTCTTTGATGAGATGCTCCATCTCCTCAAGAAAGTCTTCTGAAAATTCCTTCATGCCGTTACTTCTCGTTTAAAAGGTTGGTCAATCTGATGAATTCCGCCACCGACAGTTGCTCGGGGCGCTTGTTGAAAATCTCGTCTTTCAGCACTTCGTCGCTTTGCGCGAGTGAGCGCAGCGAGTTGCGCAGGGTCTTGCGGCGCTGCCCGAAGGATGTCTTCACGACAGTCTTCAGTTGGCGCTCGTCGCAGCCGAGGTCGGTCACACTGTTGCGACGCAGGCGGATTACGCCCGACTTGACCTTTGGCGGCGGGTTGAACACGTGTTCGTCGACCGTAAACAGATATTCAATATCGTACCACGCCTGAAGCAGCACCGACAGGATGCCGTAGGTCTTCGACCCAGGGCGTGCGGCGATGCGCTCAGCCACCTCCTTTTGGAGCATACCGCTGCAGCAGGTGATGCGGTCGCGGTAGTCGAGCACTTTGAAGAATATCTGCGACGAGATGTTGTAGGGATAGTTGCCGATTACGCAGAAGTTGCCTTCGAAGAGGCTACCGAGGTCCAGTTTTAGGAAGTCCTCGCCGATGATGCGTCCTTCGAGTTGCGGGAAGTTGCGCTGCAGATAGTCGACCGACTCGCGGTCGAGTTCCACAACGGTCACATCGTGGTCGCGCTCAAGCAGAAACTGCGTGAGCACACCCATTCCCGGCCCTACTTCGAGCACCGGCATCCCGCGGTAATCGTCGAGCGTGGCGGCTATGCGGTCGGCTATGTTGAGGTCGGTCAGGAAATGCTGTCCGAGAAACTTCTTAGGTTTAACTTTTTGCATAATTCGGAATTTTGCACAAAAATGCTTCGCAAAGTTACAAAATTCCGTAGAAATCGTGCCTCCGTTAATCGCTTTGTAACGATTATTTGCCTAATTTAAGACAGGATTACCCCTTTATCGGCTCGCCGAAATCGAGTGCGCCGATTTTGTCGCGCTCGCAGCGGCGCTTAGCCCAGCAACGGCGGCACATTGCCATATATTTGTCGTTGCCGCCGATTTCCACTTGTTCGCCGTCCATAACCACGTTGCCGGCGCGGTCGATGCGCGCGTTGATGATGGTCTTGCGGCCGCAGGTACAGGTGGATTTCACCTCATCAATGGTGTCGGCTATTTCGAAGAGGCGGCGCGAGCCGTCGAACAGATGGCTCTGGAAGTCGGTGCGGAGGCCGTAGCAGAGCACGTTGACGCCGAAATTGTCCACGATTCTTGCCAGTTGGTCAACCTGCTCGGGCGTGAGGAATTGCGCCTCGTCGATGAGAATCCATTCTTTCAGTCCGTCTGCCTCAAACACGTCGGTGAGCATCGCATACATGTCGCTCTCTGGGTAAATCCAACTGCAGCGGCGCTCTATGCCTATGCGCGAGCGGATTACGGAGTCCTTCTCGCGGTCGTCGACGATAGGTTTCATGCAGATGTAGTCCATGCCGCGCTCCTCAAAGTTGTAGGCCGTGGTGAGCAGCATCGCGGTTTTGGCGGAACCCATGGTCCCGTAGCGGAAATATAGTTTCCCTCGGCGGAGGGGATTCTCGTAGTTCATAATGTCAGGTTTGTGGTTTAAAAATTGGCTATACGTGAATCGGCGATTCTGCGACAGCGTCAAAATTGATTCGGTGCAAATGTAGGAAAACACTTGCGCTGGCAAAGAATTTCCGACCGAAAAGTTATTAACAACCCTCCACTTTTTTGCTGCGGAAGGCGGTCGGGGAGATGCCCGAATGACGGGCAAAGAATTTGCTAAACGACGCTTGGTCAGCGAAATGTAGCGCTTCTGCGATGTCGGCAATCGGGGTGGATGTGGTGGAAAGCAAGTTGCGCGCGTCGCAGTAGAGGAGTTCGTAGATAAAGTTGCTAACCGTGCGGCCTGTTGCCGTCTTGACAATGCGCGTGAGATACTGCGTGGTGATGTGCAGGTGGTCGGCGTAGAAATCCACTTTGTGCTCCTGTCGGTAATGGCTGATGGCGAGGTTCATAAACTTGCGCAGCAGAGAGTTGCGCACTGGCGTGTCGGCAGAGGGGTCGATTGCGTAGCGGCTGAGCACGTCGTCGGCTTCGAGATAGAAGCGTTCGAGCGCATTCTGGATTAGTTTCAAATGGCGCAAATGCCCACTGCGCGGTATCTGCGCTCCGATGTCGCGGAAAGAGCCTAAAATCTGCTCTTTTTCTTCCGCCGTGAGTGAGAATACTGGCTGGCGGTAGGCGTTCATTCCGAATGCCACCAAGCGACCTATGTCCACTTCGGCGAGCCTGTCGACAAACCCTTTGGCAACGGCAAGAAAGGCGCATTGGAAATCGTTAGTCTGGTCGCTGAAACTCGTAAGGTGTAGCGGTGAAAGGGCGCATAGCGTTGAGGCGTTGACAAGATGGTCGGTTCCGTCGATTGAGAGCGTGGCGCTGCCCGATAGCACAAGGGCATAACTGTAGGCGTTGACACGCACTGGACCGCATTCGAGAGGAGTGAATGGATGGCAGCCGTCGGGGATGAACACTGCCACCTCGCCGCCGTAGGTCTCGCCCGGCTTGAGGCGAAGGAGTTCGGGGATGTTGATTATCTGCACGTTTTGCATAATGCAAAAATAACCATTTGTTTCAAATGGAACAAATTCTACCATAAAATAAACAATCCCTAAAGAGCCATTTTTGGCGAACTTTGCACTCGAATTTAAACGGACAAATAATGACTTTCAACAAATTATTGGCTTTTGGTGCCGCATGGCTTTTGGCAGTGGGCACCACAACAGCCGCAGAGCGGACGATGACCCTCGACGAGGTGCTCACTATGGCAGAGAGCAACAGCACCACGCTGCAAATGCGCCATGCCGCCGTCGATGTGGCAGAGGAAGGCATCAATGTGGCTAAAAACGACCGTTTGCCGTCGATTGAGGCAAACCTGTCGTTCAGTTACATCGGCGACGGATGGATGAGCGACCGCAATTTCAAGAACGGTGCGCGTGCCGACATGCCGCATTTCGGCGACAGTTTTGCGCTGAAGGCTTCGCAGGTGGTCTATGCCGGTGGCGCAATCAACACCGGCATCGAAATCAGCGAACTGCAGAAGCAAATTGCCGAACTCGAACTTGCCAACGATCGGCAGAATGTGCGTTTCCTCCTTTGTGGCTACTATCTGCAACTGTGCCAACTGCGCAATCAGGCAGATGTGTACAAAGAGAACATCGCCCAGACGGAGGCATTGATAAAGGAAATCAAGGCGAGTTACGAGCAGGGCACGGCTCTGCGCACCGACATCACGCGCTACGAACTCCAGTTGCAAAACCTTCAACTCGGACTTACGCACACCGAAAACCAGCAACGCATCATCAATCGCCATATCAACACTGCCATCGGGCTTGATGCCTCGACGGTTATTATTCCCGACACTTCGGTAGCCGACTCTGCCGTGCGCCTCGCCGACGAGCAGACGTGGCAAAGCCAGTCGACTGCCTCGCCAGCGCTCCAACTCGCGGGCAAGAGTGTGGAGATGAGCCTCAAGCAGCAAAATCTCGCCAAGGCAGGCCGTCGCCCGTCAGTGGCACTGGTGGCTGCCGATGAGTTTAACGGACCTATCCTCATCGAGGTGCCGCCAATCAACAAGAATTTCAACTACTGGTATGTTGGCGTGGGCATCACCTACAAGTTTGATGCGCTCTACAAGAACAACAAAAAACTCCGTCAGGCCAAGGCTGCAACGCTCCAAGCGGAAATTGCCAAGTCGGCAGTAGAGGAAAACATATCCAACGGCGTGCACGATGCCTATGTCAATCTCGACGAGGCATTCACTCGCTTGAAGTCCAAGGAGACAAGCGTAAAACTCGCGCAGGAGAACTATTCCGTGGTGCGCAATCGCTACCTCAGTGGTCTGGCTCTCGTCACCGATATGCTCGATGCCGCTAATGTGAAACTCAGTAGCGAACTCGATCTTACGAATGCGCGCATCGACATTGTTTATCAACACTGTCTTTTGAAGAAAACTATCGGAAATCTATAAACTCACAACAAGAATATGTCAAAGAAGAAATTCATTCCAAATTTGGTGCTCATCCTCGTCATTCTCGGGGGTATTGTCTGGGTGGCAAGCAAATTTTTCCACTTCGGCAACGTGGAGTATACCGACAATGCGCAGGTGCGTCAGGACATTATGCCCGTCAACACTCGTGTGCAGGGATTTATCAAAAAAATATATTTTACAGAGTATCAACACGTCAAGAAGGGCGACACGCTACTCGTGATTGAGGACTCGGAGTTCCGCCTCCAGTTGGCACAGGCAGAAGCAAACTATGCCAACGCCATTGTGGGCAAGAACGCGATGAACACGACCATCAGCACCACACAGAGCAACATCGCCGTGAGCGATGCTGCCATCTCGGAGACGAAGGCTCGCCTCGACAACGCCAAACTGGAATACGACCGCTACACCACGTTGCTGAGTCAGGATGCCGTGACGCGTCAGCAGTTTGACCGCGTCAAGACGGACTATGATGCCGCACGCGCCCGCTACGATCAACTCACCCGTCAGAAAAACTCCACCGCCCTCCTGAAGCAGGAGCAGACGCAACGACGGGAGCAGAACGATGGCGGCATCAAGATTGCCGAAGCGGCGCTCAATCAGGCACGCCTTAACCTGTCGTACACGGTCATCGTTGCCACTGCCGACGGTGTGACTGGACGCAAGAACATCCACGAGGGGCAACTTGTGCAGCCAGGACAGACGATGGTTGACCTCGTTGTCGCCGACAGTCGTTGGATTATAGCCAACTACAAGGAGACGCAGACAAGCAAGATGCAGCCTGGACAAAAGGTGCAAATCTCCGTTGATGCCGTTCCGGGAGTGACGTTTGAGGGTCGCATACAGTCCATTTCCAAAGCCACAGGCGCATCGTTCTCGCTTGTGCCGCAGGACAATTCGTCGGGCAACTTCGTAAAGGTGGAGCAACGCATCCCAGTACGCATCGAGTTTACCGATGCCAACAGCAAAGAAAATCTTGAACGCCTGCGCTCGGGCATGAATGCAGAGTGTACGGTCAACTTTTAAGAGATTATGGCAGGACCAAACATTCCAAAAGAGATAATGATGTTCCACAACTTTATTCCCAATAAAGTGCGGCTCATCATCACTCTGCTCATGGCATTGTCGTTTCAGTTTAGCGGCGGCATCTACCTTTCGTCGGCAGCCCGCATGGTGGGCTCGCTGGCGGTGAAGACTGAGGACATTATGATGGCTGGCTACGCGTCGTTTGTGGGTATGACGATGATTTTCCCAGTGCTGTTCCGACTGAAGTTCCGCTTCACCTCGCGCACCATCTTGCTCACTGTCTGCCCTGTGCTGATTGCGTGCAACATCGCCACAGTCTATTGTGATAACCTGTTTCTGATGATGGCTATCTGCTTCGTGGCGGGCGCTTTCCGAATGTGGGGCACGTTTGAATGCCTTTCGAGTGCGCAGTTGAGCATCACCGAAACGCGCAACTTCGCCGTGTTTTTCCCTGTGGTCTACATCATCGTGCTCGGCTCCATCCAACTGTCGGGACTTGCCACCATCCACATCGGCGAACATATCCATTGGCACTATATGCACTGGGCAATCGTTGGCGCACTTTGTGTTATGTGGCTCATCACGGCTACGCTCACTCGCCATTCACGCTTTATGAAGGCAATGCCGCTGAAGGGCATCGACTGGCTTGGCTGCGCCTTGTGGACAATCTTCCTGCTTGCAATGATTTTTGTGTTTCAGTACGGCAAATATTTCGACTGGACCGATGCTGTGGAGATACGCATAGGCATCGTGGTAGCCGTGTTGGCTCTGCTGCTTTCTGTGCGGCGAATGATGACCATTCCGCAACCATATATCGAGTTGGCTACGTTCCGCTACCGCAATGTGCTGACGCTGATTTTCCTGTTTCTTGTGCTCGAACTGCTGCTCACTCCGTTTATGCTCTTGCAGAATGTGCTCACTGGCAGCATTCTCGGCTTCGACGACCTTAACAGTGCCACGCTCAATTGGCTGAGTTTCGCTGGTATCGTTGTGGGCGCGGTGTTTATTTATCTTTGGCATGTGCGTTGGGGTGGTGGCTACAAGATGGCTACGTTCTTCGGCTTTGCTCTCATCGTGGCGTACCAGATTATGATGTACTTCCTCATCGACCCTGGGCTCAACATCGAACAACTCTATCTGCCGGCATTCATCCGCAGTGTGGGCTACATTACGCTCTATGTGACGCTTACGGTCTACCTCACCGTACAGGTGCCTTTCCAACACTTCTTTCAGGGGTTGTGTCTTCTGGGTTTTGTGCGCACTGGCTTCGGAGGCCCTCTCGGCGAGGCTATCTACGAGCATTGGATGGAACATTCGATGGCGGCAAACCTCGGCAACCTGAGTGCCACGCTCGATGCCGTCAATCCGTTGGCAGCATCGATGCCGCGCGGAGCACTCATCGGCGAGGCTATGCAGCAGACCATGCTTGTCAGCCTCAAGGAAATCTTCGGATGGACGTGCATCGCTGGCATCTTCTTGCTCCTTGTCGTGGCTTCCTACCGCTTCCTCAACAATGCTCGCATAGGGCGACTTCCCGGCATGCGGCGCATCAAGCGCATAATGAAACGCAGCCTCATCCCATCCGATTAAAGGCTCAAATGTTGGAAAAACGGACAAAATAACTGAAAAATATGTTGGAAAAACGGACAAAATAGCCTATTTTTGTGTTGGAAAAACGGCAAAAATATGGTTAAGCGAAAGATTGACAAATATTTAGAAGATTTCTTCGAGAGTAGCAACAAAGCATTGCTTCTTACAGGGGCTCGCCAGATAGGAAAAACATTCTCTATCCGTCAGTTTGCGCAGTCGCATTTCGAGTCGTTTGTGGAGATAAACTTCATTGATTCGCCCGACTTGGTAAACGTCTTTGCTCAAGCCAAAAACAGTCAGGACATACTCTTGCGCTTGTCCACCGTGTCCAGTCAAAAACTCGTTAAGGGAAAGACCCTCATTTTCTTTGACGAGGTGCAGGAATGCCCTGAAATTGTGACGGCTATCAAATTCCTTGTTGAGGAAGGAAGTTTCCGTTATGTGCTTAGCGGCAGTCTGCAGGGAGTGGAATTGAAAAACTTGCGTTCGGCACCTGTGGGATATATGTCGGTAAAGGATATGTATCCTCTCGATTTGGAGGAGTTTGCAATGGCGTTGGGTATCAACGAAAATGTGCTTGATGCGCTGAAAGCGAATTTCGATGAAACCACTGCCGTGGATGAGTTTATCCACGCAAAGATGATGGATGTGTTCCGTCTGTATCTCATTGTTGGAGGTATGCCGGCTGCTGTGGCAAAATATCTTGACACAAACAACCTCCAGGAAGTGATGGCGGAGCAGCAATCAATCATACGTCTTTACAAGCAGGACATCGCCAAATATGACTTGAACCACAAACTTTACATTGAGGAGATTTTCGATAAGATTCCGGCAGAACTGGATGCTAAGAACAAGCGGTTCATTCTGAAAAACCTGAATGAAAACATCAAGTTCTCACGCTATGAAAACAGTTTCCTTTGGCTGAAAGATGCTGGGGTGGCATTGCCTGTCTATAATGTCGCCGAGCCGACCGTCCCTTTGATACTTTCGAGCACCCGCAACCTGTTTAAGTTGTTTCTTAGCGACATCGGACTTTTGGCAAGTATGTATGCTGACGGCATACAGATGAAGATACTCAACAACGAGCCGTCAATAAATTTCGGCTCAGTCTATGAGAATGCCGTAGCGCAGGAACTCTCAGCCCATGGCTTTAGGTCGTATTATTACAACAATAAGCGTCAGGGCGAACTTGATTTCGTTATTGAGCAAAATGGCGAGGTGCTACCGCTGGAAGTGAAGTCGGGTAAGGACTACAAAAGGCACAGGGCTCTTTCCAATGTGATGGCTTCCACTGCCTACCAGATTTCCAAGGCTTACGTCCTGTGTAATGACAACGTGAAGCAGGTGGGCAACATAACCTATCTGCCAATCTATATGCTGATGTTTATCAAGAAAGACCAGTCTCTACCTACTCACTACAAGATTGACTTGTCGGGATTGGCGTG
>CAVAPE010000026.1:0-27173 GCA_963590405.1 Eubacterium sp. CAG:180
TCCAGCCAACTTGCAAATATTCTGATATTTATTTTTTAATAGGCTGAAAGCCTTATGTTACCATAGCCCAGGGCAACACCCTGGGTGTTAGCGTGTTAGGAAAAGCGCGCTGTAAGCGCAACACAAATCACCAACGTCGATGTTTTTTGTGTTGCCCTTACAGGGCGTTCCTTGTTAATGTGCCTATACCCAGGGCGTTGCCCTGGGCTATGGTAACATAAGGCTTTCAGCCTATCCAAATGTCACCGCTTTGCAAACTTAGTGCCGCTTTGCAATCTTAATGCCGCTTTGCAAACTTAGTGCTATGGTAGCATAAGGCTTTCAGCCTATTATGCGCTTTGCGCATTTTCGACATATTTATTCTTAATCGATGGGGGTGGAGCCGAAGCGGGTGCGGATTGCGGCGGCGGTGGAGAGGGATTTGCAAAACTTGAATGCTTTGTTGCCCACGGTGGTCACGCTCGCGGGAATCTCGATTGAGGCGAGGGCTTCGCAGCCCCAGAATGCTTCGTCGCCGATGTGCGTCACGCTGTCAGGGATGCTTATCTCCGAGAGGCCGTCGCAGCAGCAGAATGCTTTGTCGCACACCTCCTCGGTTCCCGGCTTGATGCTATATGTGCCTTCCAACTCAAACGGTACGTTGATTAGCCGTTTGCCGTCGGCGCTGTACGTTGCTCCGTACTCGTCGGTTATGGTGTCGGTCAGTCGTTCTTTCTCCATTGTTTTACTGATTATGGGTAAATAATAGCGTCCCCGCATGACGGGGACGCTGAAAAGGGATATGAAATGAGATTAGTGTTGTTTACTCATTAGAATGGCAACACCATTTTCGCAGTACCGTTGTTGTCACTCACTTGTACATAAGTTTTGTTGTCGTATCTGCCAACAATAGATTGAACATTGTAACTATCATTCGATGTGTAAGCCTTGTAATTGTAAGTATTATCAACTACAATAGTTACATTCTCAATTTTGTTTTGCTTTACAATGCTTGTCAAATTGTTTTGTGGATTTACCTGACCAGCGATGCCACCAAGGTCACGATAGCCTGTCACTGTAGTGTCGGTTACAGTGTTGCCTATTATTTGAGCGCCTTGAGCAGAGCCAACGATGCCGCCAACCTTGTCGCCGTTGTCATAATTTTTGGCTACAGTTGCATCGAGACCGTCACCTTTCAACGCTGCAGTTGATGTGATTGTTGCGTCGTCAACAGTACAATTCTGGATGTAAGAGAAATTGTTGTTTACAATAGCACCTACAATGGCACCTGCATTGTGATTACTCTGTACCTTAACGTGCTTAAGGTTCAAGTCTTTTACTGTAATGTTGTGTGCGCCACCAATCAAACCGGCTGCTGCAATGTCTGGGTTGCTTTTAGATGTTACATTAAGGTTGTAGATGGTCTTGCCGTTGCCGTCGAGTGTGCCACCGAACCAATTGGGAACAGTATAATTACCATTTTGGATTTCATCACCACCGATTGGAGTCCATGCGATGTTGTTCAAGTCGAGGTCGCCCATCAGTTTGATTGTCTTACCAGCGAAATGCTCACCAGTTAATGTCTTTTGAGCAATCCAAGCCAATTCTGAAGCCTGATAGATTTCGTAAACGCCATCAGTTTCCTTAACCTCTTTTGTTGAACCGTCCCATACGTTTGCATTGTAAGCAGGTTCTTCGAACGCAGGGGTGATGGTTACGTTGAAGGTGTTGGTGCTTGTGAGCAATGCGCCGAAGATGTTGGTGCGGTAGCTGCGCTGCAATGGGATGTTCTCGAACGTGCGAGCGTCAGGAACATTCGTGCCTGTGTAAGTGATTTTAACTGCTTCGGTCTCCTTGTCGGCTGGCATAAGCAGATAGTTCATTGCAAGATATTTGCAGTCGGCTGCTTCTACTGGGAAAGCCTCTGTTGGCTTGTCGGCTGCTTCGAAAGTAACTTCTTTTTCGCCATCGACTGTGCCGTCGAAGTTAAGAGTGTTGTACGTCTTAACGGTTACGGCAGTTTTTGATACGTCAACGCCAGATTTTGCTGCTGCATCAAGGTCGGAAGTACCGATGTTGAGTTGTGCGAACGGACGCTTCAGGCTCACTGTGCGGTTGAGGTTCTCGCCGTCGACCTTAAACTCTTCAACAGCATAGAAAGCATCGTAAGCCTCGTTGCTGCAAGTAGCATTGGTGTAGTCGGCTGTTACCTTTTTGGCGGTAGCGTCGAATGTGTAGATTGACTTAGCCGCATCAGCCCAGAACACTACAGCGTAAGTCTTGCCGTTGACCAAGTTCAGAGAGATGGTTTTCGACATGTTGATTTCCTGATCGGTTGCGCCGAGTTTGTCGAGGAGCGTCCAGTTGCCTTCTTTCACCTCATAAACAGCATAGTCCAAAGTCTTGGCAGTAGTGCCGTCGCCAAAAGCGCGGGTCTGCAGACCGTCAGCCAGTTGTGCGTTGAGGGTCACTGTTGAGTTCTCCCCGTTCTTCAAATTGTTGAGCTCATCATTTGAGCAGGATGTTGCAAGCATCATCGATGCGATTGCAACCACCGGTAGAATTCTTTTAATCATAATGTTTTTTAGTTTCTGTAGTTTATTCGTATTTGTTTAGGTGTCGTACCATCGTTAGTAAATGATTGTTGCCTCGCCAGAGTTGTTCTCAAGAGTGGCAGTAGGGGTTGTGGCTCCTTTTGGTACGATGTTTCTGCCGACATAATTAGCTACGTTGTGTTGAGCCAGCGTCTTGTAGTCGTTGTAGTTGTAAGTCTTGTCGACGATAAGAGTTACATTCTTAATCGTGTTGCCAGTCAACAAAACAACTGGGGCTGTGTCTTCTGTGTTGCCGCTTGCGCAACCTACGATGCCGCCAAGGTCACGGTAGGCTTTCACTGTTGCATTTTTCACAGTGTTGTCCTTAATCAATGCGTAACCTACGTAGCCAATAATGCCGCCGACCTTGTCGCCGTTGTCATGATCTGGGGTTTTGCCTTGTTTGTATTCGGGAGTTGATGTGATTGATGCGTCGTCAACAGTACAGCCTTCGATAGTGTCCTTGTAGCCTGTAGAAGAGTAGCCAACAATAGCGCCAGCATAGTGCGAACTTTTTACTGTGACATTCTTAAGAGTCAAATCCTTAATCGTTGCACCTGCTATAGTGCCAAAGAATCCGGCAGCAGCATAATCTGCTATTTCAATATCTACGTTGACGTTGTAGATGGTCTTTCCGTTACCGTCGAATGTGCCACGGAAAGTTTTCGTGCCAGGGTAAACGGCAATGCTGCTGTCGCCGATTGGAGTCCAAGCGAGGTTTTTCAGGTCGATGTCGTCCATCAGTTTGATGGTCTTTCCCAAGAAGTTATTTGCGCCTGAGGCTGTCTGTTGAGCAACCCATGCCAATTGTGCGCCAGTGTTGATTTCATAAACACCGTCAGCGTTTGGCGTAACCTCTTCTGTTGTGCCGTCCCATACTTTCGGACCGAAATACGGCTCGTTGAATGCAGGGGTGATGGTTACGTTGAAGGTGTTGGTGCTTGTGAGCAATGCGCCGAAGATGTTGGTGCGGTAGCTGCGCTGCAATGGGATGTTCTCGAACGTGCGAGCGTCAGGAACATTCGTGCCTGTGTAAGTGATTTTAACTGCTTCGGTCTCCTTGTCGGCTGGCATAAGCAGATAGTTCATTGCAAGATATTTGCAGTCGGCTGCTTCTACTGGGAAAGCCTCTGTTGGCTTGTCGGCTGCTTCGAAAGTAACTTCTTTTTCGCCATCGACTGTGCCGTCGAAGTTAAGAGTGTTGTACGTCTTAACGGTTACGGCAGTTTTTGATACGTCAACGCCAGATTTTGCTGCTGCATCAAGGTCGGAAGTACCGATGTTGAGTTGTGCGAACGGACGCTTCAGGCTCACTGTGCGGTTGAGGTTCTCGCCGTCGACCTTAAACTCTTCAACAGCATAGAAAGCATCGTAAGCCTCGTTGCTGCAAGTAGCATTGGTGTAGTCGGCTGTTACCTTTTTGGCGGTAGCGTCGAATGTGTAGATTGACTTAGCCGCATCAGCCCAGAACACTACAGCGTAAGTCTTGCCGTTGACCAAGTTCAGAGAGATGGTTTTCGACATGTTGATTTCCTGATCGGTTGCGCCGAGTTTGTCGAGGAGCGTCCAGTTGCCTTCTTTCACCTCATAAACAGCATAGTCCAAAGTCTTGGCAGTAGTGCCGTCGCCAAAAGCGCGGGTCTGCAGACCGTCAGCCAGTTGTGCGTTGAGGGTCACTGTTGAGTTCTCCCCGTTCTTCAAATTGTTGAGCTCATCATTTGAGCAGGATGTTGCAAGCATCATCGATGCGATTGCAACTACCGGTAGAATTCTTTTAATCATAATGTTTGTTTAGTTAAATTTTAAATATTCCCTTTTTATTTTTCATCGAATAATGATGTTGTATTCCCCATCAAAACTCGGGTCGATGTCAAGTCCGCCATTGGAGGTAGATGTAAGAAATTTACCCTTCACGATGGTCAGTTTGCTGCGCACGAGTGGCACGTCGATGACTGGTGTGGAAGAAACCAGCACCCCGTCCTTGTCGTAGACCTGCGCCATCACCGACACGCCTGCTTCCGAGCCGTTGACAAACACATAGTCATATCCCATTTCGATTTCTTTGTCTTCGGTCAGTTTCATTGCGCTTGCAAACTGCAGACCCGTCCATGAGTCGGCAGGTTTGTCGGTAAACATATTGTAGGAGCACGGCACGAAGCCCGAATAGCGGAACACCACGCGGTAGTCGTCAGGGTTAATGCCCCTCGTCTGCGTGTCGTCGATGCTTTCCTTATTTTTCGCCGCCTCCATTTTCACCACGTTGGCGATAAATTCCTCGTAGTCGGTGGCAACGAACTTGAACTTCGCCAGCGGGCGTTTCATCGTCACCGAAACCTCGTTGTCGACGGTCATCATCTCATCCTTTCTCACCGTCACCGACCCATCGACGCTTCCACGGAATGCGTCGCGGAAATCGCAACTACCCGTGTAGCCCTTCTTGTCGCTCAGGATGATTTCCGAGAAGTCGGAAGGATTGTAGTATTTGTCATTGCTGGTGCCCTCGTCCACGAAGTCAGACCACACGAAGAATTTGTAGTTACCCTCGCGGAGTTTGAGACGGCGTGAGCAGTCGAGGTTCTTCACGTCCTGGCAGGTAAACACGATGGTAGTGTCAGCAGTGCGGTCGTAACTGCCGTCGCGGTTCAGACGGTGCGCAGTGACGATGTGGCGGATGTCGTAGGCATCGGCATCGTTGATGGCGCGGCTCGTGGTGCGGACCACCTCCTTATATAGAGGCAACTCTGTGTCGAAATTCAGATGAATGGTGAAATCCGTTGACTCAGCCAGTTCGGGGAACTCGTGTACGCAACTTGTGGTCACCGCTGCAAGAGCAGTGAAAAGAGCGGAAATCATGAATGTGCGCTTCATCGCTTGCCTCCTTTCTTTCCGAGGTCAAACGTGTAGACAATCGATGCGGCAGCCTGGTCAATGCCAAACCACGTGTTCAGGTGTGTCTCTGTCATAAGTCCGTTCTTGTAGTTGTGGAATTTGTCGTAGTGCGCACGGTAGACACCGATGCCCAGCGAAAATTCCAGACGCAGCCGCTTGTTGTGGCTGATGGGGAAGCGGTAGCCACCGCTAATGCCGCCGCCAGCCGACGGGCTATGCCCTCCGTGGTCCTGGATGCGCTTATTGCCGTCGAGGGCGAAGTTGTACCAGCCCAGACCGAGGTGAAATCCGACGAACGCACCGTCGTTGTTGTCCGACATCATCCAGAAGCGGATTTCAGGCTGCACGGTGAAGGTGCGGAACTTCAGCGTAGATTTGAAGTAGTTCCACCCAGACCAGTAGACCGGCAGCGTCAGAGTCCATTTCTTGTCCAAGTCGATTTCGGCGGCGACGTTGGTGATGCCCATCATCCAGCCGATGCCGTTGGTCTTGAGGTAGACGTGACGCCACTGTTCGGGTTTCGTGTTTTCTTTAGGGATGCTGCCAAGCACACTGTGCACTCTGTACTCGTAATCGTCCAGAATGCTATTTTCCTGCGAATGGCCAATCCCCATACTTAAGAGCAGAAAAGTGAGTAATATGAATAACCGTCTAATGTGCATGTTTTTCTATCATTAATTCCCGTCTCTTTGTAAGAGAGGGAAAACCGTTGGGCGACAGGATAGGCTGAAAGCCTTAAACGACCATAGTCCAGGGCAACGCCCTGGGTATAAGCGAATTAGAAAAAGCGCGCTGTAGGCGCAACACAAATCACCAACGTCGATGTTTTTGTGTTGCCCTTACAGGGCGTTCCTTGTTAATGTGCCTATACCCAGGGCGTTGCCCTGGGCTATGGTAGCATAAGGCTTTCAGCCTATTAATGCGCTTTGCGCATTTTGCCATTTTTTTTAACCCATGCTCATTGCATGTCGTTATGCGACAGGCGATTCGTTTATGATTGAGGCGGTTTGGGTAGGGGTGTATATGTTAATCAAAGTTAATGCCGTAATATTCTATCTAAAAATTTGCACTAATTATGATAGTATTTCATATTTTTGCACCAAATAATTTCCCTCTCTTACAAAGAGAGATGCGTTTTAATTAGACGACGATAGGGATTTTATGATTAGACTGTTTGCTTTGTCGACAGCGACGGTGCTGAGCGAAGCAAGATAGATTCGAGTAGTAGCCTCAGAGTTATGTCCCATACCTTCGCTAATTACCGACAATGGAATGTTTTTGCTCCAGGCAATACTTGCCCAAGTATGGCGCGCAACATACATTGTCAGTGGGGCAGACAAATTCAATATCTCACCGATGGTTTTCAGGAAGCGGTTCACGCTGTGAGCCGTGTTGAGGTATTGTTTTCTCTCGTCCATCTGGCTCTCCGGCTTGATGATTGACAACAGATAGGGCGAGTCGGCCGCAGAATGCTTGTCGGCAATCTCCTGCATGCACCGTTCCCACTTCACGAAGAGTTGCTGCCCTGTCTTGCGGCGGCGGTAGGACAACATCACCCCTTGCAAATCCCTCTTGCGCAGATAAGCCATATCGACAAACGACATGCCGCGCGTGTAGAAACTGAACAGAAACATGTCGCGAGCAAAGTCAAGCGCCTGATTTGCCGACAAATCCAATTCCTTGATTGCCTGAACCACCTTCAGCGGCACGGCGCGCTTGGCGGTCTTGCCGATGCCAGTGTAGACCCGCTTGAAAGGGAAACGCTGCACCGTGAGATTGCGCTCCACGGCACAGTTATAGACCGCTCGCAGGTTGCGCATATAGAACGAGGCACTGTTGGGGCTGATGCCCGTGCTTTTCAGATACGACTCGTAAGCCTGGAGCGTGTCAGAGTCCACATCGTCAAGAGCAATGTCGGCATCGGCGTACTGGCTCGAAAGGAAACGGCGGAAACTGTTCATTGCCGACGTGTAGGTCTCCGACGTGCGCATCTTGCCCAGCCGCTTCTGTCGGGCGATGACCGTCGCCATAAAATAAAGGAAAGACTGCGATTCTACTGATTTTTTCTTTTTCATCTCTGTCAAATTTTTTAGGGTTAATACTATGGTCTATGCCTGTTTACACGACCTATGAAGCCTACAAAAGAAATGCCGACAGAGTTTGGGAAGTTTCGCAAAAACTTGTATCTTTGCTTCAGAAGAAACCGCAATCCGAAGGGCGGTTGCCTCTCACTCTTAACTACCAACAATATGCAGACAATAGAACAGTACATTGCTTTGGCGCAGAAGGCTGTCGACACCATAGCGTGCCCGACAGGACGCCAGCCGGAAGGACTTTATGAACCAATAGTCTACGGACTTGAGCAGGGCGGCAAGCGCCTGCGTCCGCTCATCCTCCTTGCGGCGTGCGATGCCGTGGGTGGCGACTGCACGAAGGCACTGCCTCAGGCGGCAGCCATTGAGGAGTTTCACAACTTCACTCTTCTCCACGACGACGTGATGGACCGCGCCGACCTGCGCCGCGGCAAGCCCACAGTCTGCAACAAATGGGACGACAACACAGCCATCCTCTCGGGCGACACGATGCTGACGCTCGCCACCCAGATGGTGGTGGACGGTGTGGAGCCAGCAAAAGCCATCGAACTGCTGAAGGTGTTTAACGCCACCGCCATCGGCGTGTATGAAGGACAGCAGTACGACATGGAGTTTGAGAGCCGCAACGACGTGACCATCGAGGAATACCTCGAAATGATACGCCTGAAGACCTCGGTGCTCCTCGCTGGAGCCGCGCGCCTCGGCGCAATCATGGGCAACGCCGCCCAGCACCAAGCCGACGGCCTTCACGACTTTGCCGTGAACCTCGGCATAGCCTTCCAACTCCAGGACGACTGGCTCGACGTGTACGGCGACCCTGAAGTGTTTGGCAAAGCCATCGGCGGCGACATTATGAACAACAAGAAGACCTATCTGCTCATCAATGCGCAGAACAAAGCCACTGGTGCAGACAAGGAAGAACTCGACTACTGGCTCGGCAACAAAGCCGCCTATCCGGGCGAGAAAATTGCCGGCGTGACGAGCATCTACGACCGCCTCGCCATCGGCGACCTCTGCCGCGAAGCAGTTGATGCCTACAGCAAGAAGGCCCTCGAAGCCCTCCACGGCGCAGGACTGAGTGCCGAGGCAACCGAATTTTTCGAAGCCTTCGACAAAATGGTGATGGGAAGGAAGAAATAGGCGATGATCGACTCCCACTCACATATCTATCTTGAAGAGTTTGACGCCGACCGCGCCGACGTTGTGACTCGCGCCAAGAATGCGGGTTTGCGCCACCTCGTGCTGCCGAATGTCGACATGACCACCTACGACGCAATGGTGGCGACCCACAACGCCTACCCGACATACACCTCGATGGCGATGGGGCTGCACCCCACATCCGTGGAAGCCGACTGGCAAAGCCAACTTGAAGCCACGCAGAGCCATCTCGACGACCACCACTTCATAGCCATCGGCGAAGTGGGCATCGACCTGTATTGGGACAAGACATTTCGCACGGAGCAGATGCAGGTGTTCCGCCAGCAACTGCGTTGGGCAGTGGATCGCGACCTGCCAGTGATTATCCACTGCCGCGAGGGGCTCGACGAAGTGTGCGAGGTGTTTGACAACTTCGGGCGCACCCTCCCCGAATGCGTGTTCCACAGTTTCGGAGGCACCATTGACGATGTGAAGCGCATACGCCGCTACGGCGATTTCTATTTCGGCATTAACGGCGTTGTCACCTTCAAGAACTCCCACATCGACGAGGTGCTCGCCCCAATCGGACTTGACCGCATCCTTCTCGAAACCGACTGCCCGTACCTCACCCCCGTGCCTTATCGCGGCAAGCGCAACGAGAGCGCCTATATCCCACTGATTGCAGCCAAGATAGCCGACACCCTCGGCGTGAGCATCGAAGAAGTTTCGGAAACCACCGACCGCAACGCCTCAAAATTCTTCTCACTTCCCCTTTAGCACTGGCTTAGGGATACAAAAAACGCCGCCCTCAAGAGAGAACGGCGCCGAGAAACCTATTTGTTGCGCTTAATCTGTAAGTTCTTTGGGAAGCAGCGGCATAGCGCCGTTCTGTGTGCAGACGAAAGCCGAAGTCTTCACCGCAAGAGTGTGCGCTTCCGCTACCGATTTGCCTTTGAGTATCGACACGATGAAAGCCGCCGTGAAACTGTCGCCAGCGCCTACCGTGTCAGCCACTTCAACCTTTGGCGTGGGCTGGAACGACACGTTGCCCGGAGTGAACACGTAACTGCCGTTGATGCCGCAGGTGAGGATGAGCATCTTCAGGTTGTACTTGCCGAGCAGAATCCAGCACTTGTCCTGAAGGTCGATGCCTGGGTAGCCGAACATACGGCTAACGGTGACGAGTTCCTCGTCGTTGATTTTGAGGATGTTGCATCTATCCATCGAGTTGCAGAGGATTTCCTTGTTGTAGAAACCCTGACGGAGGTTCACATCGAACACCACCAAACTATCGTCCGTCTTCGGCATTGCGTCGAGAAACTGGTTGATGGTGTTGCGCGACACCACGTTGCGTTGCGCCAGCGAGCCGAAGCACACAGCCTTGGTCTTTTTTGCCAGAGCCTCAAGCCGCTCCGTGTAGGGAATGTTGTCCCACGCCACGTTTTCCTTGATTTCGTATTGCGGCACGCCCGCCTGGTCGATTTCCACCTGCACCGTGCCCGTTGGGTAGGGTACCTTCTCGATGAGTTGGGTCAGACCTTTTTCGGTGAAATTGTCGATAATCTCGTTGCCGAGCGCATCGTCGCCCACGGCGCTGACCACGCAACTGGGCAAGCCCAACTGCGAAACATGGTAAGCGAAATTGGCAGGTGCGCCACCTATTTTCTTTCCTTCTGGAAGGACGTCCCAAAGGGCTTCGCCCATTCCTACAACTATATCGTTCATAATGGTGTAACGGTTATTTGGTTTTGTTGATTTTCAGAGTGTAGAACAGCAGATAAGCCACGCCGACGGTCATTACCGCTACTGCGCCTACCTGACCCATAGCGTCGGCAGCGTAGCCCATCGCCAATGGGAAGACTGTGCCGCCGAAAAGACCCATAATCATCAAGCCCGACACTTCGTTTTTCTTGTCGGGAGTGCTGATGAGCGCCTGAGAGAAGATTATAGAGAACACGTTAGAGTTGCCGAAACCAATCAGCCCGATGCCGATGTTGAGCGGCGTGAGCGTGTCGCAGGCAAAGAGGATGACCATGCCGGCGAGCATCATTAAGACACTCAGCGCGAAGAACAGTTTTGGCGAGACGTAGCGCAGGATGATTGCGCCGAGGAAACAGCCGATGGTGCGGAAGATGAAATACACGCTTGTGGCGTAGCCAGCCTGTTCGAGCGGAAGCGACAGGCGCTCCATGATGATTTTCGGCGCGGTGGTGTTAGTGCCCACGTCGATGCCCACATGGCACATGATGCCGAGGAAACAAAGCAGCACAAACGGACTGCCGAGCAGACGGAGGCAACTGCCGATGCTCGATGCCTTGTCGGGGCGCTCCTCGTCGATGGGAGTGGCGGCAAGCAGAGAGATTGACAGCAGGCTGACCACGGCGTAGATGGCAAACAGAGCGCGCCAGCCCAGCCCGAAGGTAGGCAGTACGGTCGTTGCGCCCCAAGCAGCGATTATCGGTGCGAGGAACGAGGCAATGGCCTTGACAAACTGTCCGAAAGTGAGGGTAGAAGCCAACTTGTCGCTGCTGATGAGGTTAGAGACAAGCGGGTTGAGGGAAGTCTGCATGATGGCATTTCCGATGCCGAGAAGCGAGAAGGAAATGAGCATGATGGCGTAATTGTCGCCGAGCACAGGGATGAAGAGCGACAAAGCCGTGACAATAAGGCTGATGAGCACCGTTTTCTTTCTGCCGATTTTGTTCATCAGCATTCCCGTAGGAACGGAGAAAATCAGAAACCAGAAGAAGACGAGCGACGGGAAGAGGTTAGCCTGCGAGTCGGTGAGTCCGAGGTCCTTCTGCACATAGTTGGATGCCGTTCCCACGAGGTCGACAAAACCCATGACGAAGAAGCAGAGCATCACGGGAATTATCTGCAGCAGGAACGATTTGCGGTTAGTGACAAGTGTTTGTGCCATATTCGGTTGTTCTTGTTTTTATAGGTTAGTTAATGTTTAGCGAATAAATCTTAAGGTTGCTGACCTTGGCTTTGCCGCCCTTTGCAGCGATGCCGAGAGTGGAGTAGGGAGCGGTCGGGAACACGAGGTTGGTCATCACCGCCTCGCCGTTGTTGGCAAACACTTCCACGCTTGAGCGGTCGATGAAGATGCGCAGTGAGATTTTGCCTTTCACCTCGTGGGTAGGCGTGGTGGTCACTGCTGGGAAATTCTCGCTGAAGTCCACGATGCCGCTCTGTCGGCGGTCGAACGAAAGGGTATGTGCTTGCGGATTGTAGGAGAGTATAGCCTTTTCGCCCTTGGCGTTGGAAAGTACAAGTTCAGTCGTTTCAGCCTTTGAAGCATCGAGGTCGAGCGTGATCTCGCAGATGCCATCGTTGGCAGCAGGCAGACGGAGCGTGCGCGCATTCTTACCTACGCTCGCCTTGTCGAGTCGCTGCGCGATGCCGCTGCGTAGGGCAGTAAGTTCGGGCGACGGAGCGCATGCCGCATAGACCTCGCCGTCGGGAGCGCGGAAAAGCGAAATTTCGCGCGGCAGAGTGTTGGCGCTACGGTATTGCTGAGTAGGCACGTCGGCAGCATATTGCCAGTTGCTCATCCAGCCGATAGCCGTGCGGCGGTTGGCAGGAGCGTTGTGCCAAGTGACCGTAGCATAGTGGTCCTTGCCGTAGTCGAGCCATTTGGTAGGCACTTTGCCGTCCTTGTCGGTGTCGACGGTGAACGTCTTGCCGTCGAATTCGCCGATGAAATATTGTGTGCCACTGCCGCCGAATGGGCCGTCAGGGTTGATGTTGCAGATAAGCATCCTTTTTGTCTCGTTGGTGCCAGCGACAGGAAGTGGGAACAAGTCAGGGCATTCCCATACGCCACCCTGTGCGCCAAGTCCATTGCCGAAACTGCTCTGCAACTCCCACGACTTCATGTCGGGCGACGTGAAGATGAGCATCTCGTGGTCAAGTGCGTGGGCGAGCACGAGCGTCCATTGCTTCGTCTCGTCGTTCCAAAACACCTTCGGGTCGCGTGCTTCACTCTCAAGGCAAATCACAGGATTGCCCTCGTAGGTGGTGAATGATGTGCCGTTGTCGGTGCTTGAAGCGATGCTTTGCATCTGGCTCGTGCCAGCCGATGTGTACATAGCCACTACGGCATCCTTGCCGAAGCCAGTGGTGTTTGCCGCGTCGATGACGCAACTGCCGCTGAACACTGCGCCCAGTCCGTCCGGGCGGATAGCCTCCGGCAGGTGCTTCCAGTGGATGAGGTCGGTGGATGTGGAGTGTCCCCAAGTCATATTCTGCCACTTCGAGCCGTAAGGGTTGTGCTGATAGTAGATGTGCCATTCGCCGTCCTTGTAGAACATGCCGTTGGGGTCGTTCATCCATCCGTAGAGCGGAGTGTGGTGATAGGCAGGACGGTACTTTTCTCTATTGGAAACATTAAAGGAGTCGACAAGTTCGATGGCCTTCCAGCAAGCGTCCTCCTTAGCCTCGCGGATAGAGCCGCGGCCTTGGGGAGTAACGATGTCGAGAACCACCTTGTGGCCCTTGTAGGGCGCGAGATAGAAAGGCACGGTGTAGTCGGTCTTCGACTTTGCAAGGCGCACATAGATGGTCTCAGCGACTTTGCCGTCGACCACGATGTTGACCTTCGCGTCGTCCGACGATTCTTGCACCGGGAGCAGAAGCACGTCGTTGTCGCCAGTGATGCGGACAATGGTGTTGCTTACGCCCACATTGTAGACTTCCACGCCTCGGGCTGCGGTTGCCGAAGGAGCGAGAAGGAGTCCGAGAGCCAGTGATGCGGTCAATTGTTTGAGCAATTTTCTCATTATAAAGGTATTTTAAATTTCGAGGTAGATGTGAATTTTCTTCCACTGCACAAAGGTAATTATAGGTGGAAATGACGGCTATAAAAATTCGTGCATAGTGTATCAAATATGTTGTAAAGCCCGATTTTTCATTGATTATGCACTTTTTTTACTGGTATAATGATTAATTTTGAATGTCCATATTATAACACCTATGTCAAGATTTACAAGCCTCATATTTTCACTGGCACTGATTTTCGCCGGTTTCGGCTGCACGGAGAAGAAAGTCTACAAGATAGGCGTGTCGCAGTGCAGTCAGGACGACTGGCGCGCGAAGATGAATGAAGAGATACAACGCGAGACGATGTTTCACGACGATGCCGTTGTGGAAATCCGTTCCGCCGACGACAATAATGCCAAGCAGATTGCCGACATCAAATACTTCATGGACAACGGGTTTGACATCATCGTAATCTCGCCCAACGAGGCAGAGGCGCTGACACCAGTAATCAAGGAGGTGTATGAAAAGGGTATGCCAGTGCTGATTTTCGACCGCAACATCAACGGCGACACCTACACCGCGCGCATTGGCGTGGACGACGAAGAACTCGGCAAGATGGCAGCACACTATGCCATGCACATCCTCGGACCTAACCCCAAAGCCATTGAAATCTACGGACTTAAAGGCTCTACTCCAGCAGAAGGTCGCCACGACGGCTTCGTCAAGGAGTTCACAAAGTCGGGCGGACACATACTCGCAAGCGAATCGGGTTTCTGGAACAAGGAAGATGCCATTCCCGTGGCAGACTCGCTGCTGAAGGTTTATCCCGATGTAGACCTCATCTATGCCCACAACGACCGCATGGCTATCGGAGCGTCGGAAGTGGCGCATCGGCTGGGCAGAAACAACATAAAGATTATAGGCATCGACGCAGCGCCCAACGTGGGCATCAAAGCCGTTGCCGACGGCGTGATTGACGCCACATTCCTCTATCCTACGGAAGGGCATCGCCTTGTGCAGACGGCGCTGGCGATACTGAAAGGCGAGCCGTACCAGAAAGAGACGAAATTGCCTTTGGCATCGGCGGTCGACAAGTCGAATGCCGACATACTCCTGCTTCAGGACAAGACCATCAACGACGAGACCTCCAAGATGAAACTGCTGAAGTCGCAGATCGACGACTATTGGGAGAAACATTCTTCACAAACTGTGCTGTTCTATGCGAGCATCGCCATCATCGTACTCCTTTTTGGCATGGGTTTCCTGCTACTGCGCGCATACTGGCAGCGCAGCCGCCACCAGAAGACCCTCATGGCGCAAAACCGCCTTCTGGAGGAAGAGCGCGACAAGCAGCAGCAACTCAACAAGCAGTTGCAGGAGGCTACGCACTCCAAATTGGTATTTTTCACCAACGTGTCGCACGACTTGCGCACGCCTTTGACACTTATTGCTGAACCGGTGGCGCAACTCGCCGTAGCCGACAATCTCACGCCTCAGCAATCCACCCTCATCAAGATTGCCAACAAGAATGTGAAGATACTGCAACGCCTCATAAATCAGATACTTGACTTCCGAAAATATGAAAATGGCAAGTTGGATTTGCATCCCGTAGAGGCAGATTTCAGCAAGGCTGTCGACGACTGGATGGAGTCGTTCTATTCGATTGCTCGCAGCCGCGACATCAAGTTGTCGCTTGTCAAGCCTGACGGCGGCAAGCCTGTTGTGCTGGCGTTCGACTATGAGAAAATTGAGCGGGTGTTTTTCAATATCCTCTCTAATGCTTTCAAATACACACCTGACAACGGAACGATAACTGTGTCGTACGGCGTTGATGGCGAGAAACTTTCGTTTAAGGTGGCAGACACTGGCGAGGGCATCGACCAGCGCGACCTCGGCACCATCTTCGACCGCTTCTATCAAGTGGACCGCGTGCATCCCAAAGGGTCGGGCATAGGGCTGTCGCTGGCAAAAGCCTTCGTGGAACTGCATGGCGGCACAATCTCGGTTGAGAGTGCCGTGGGCAAGGGCTCGGTGTTTACAGTAACCCTTCCAGTAACGCACGTTTCCGAAACGGCGGTTGAGGTGGAGAAGTCTATCGGCGGGCAGGAAGTGTCGGCGGAACTGGACAACGTTGAGGCGAAAATCAACTTTGCTGCCGAGAAGCCTATCGTGCTGATAATCGACGACAATAAGGATATTCAAAAACTTGTAGGCGAACTGCTTAACGACGATTATAACATCGTCACTGCATCCAATGGCAAGGACGGACTGCGCCTTGCGGTGAAGTATGTGCCCGACTTGATTATCTGCGATGTGATGATGCCCGTGATGGACGGTCTGGAGTGTTGCCGACGCATCAAGGCGGAGGTGTCCACGTCCCACATACCAGTGCTGATGCTCACGGCATGCTCTATGGACGAGCAGCGCGTGCAGGGCTATGCCAGCGGTGCCGATGGCTATCTGTCGAAGCCGTTCAGCAGCGAGGTGCTGCGGGCACGCTGCAAGAGCCTTGTAGCCAACCGCCAACTCATCAAGGAGATTTGGCAGTCGCCCGTATTGCAAAAGTCCGACGACAATGCAGAGGCGAAGAAGCAAATAGCCAAGATGCAGACAATCAACGACATCGATAGCGAATTTTATAACCGTTTCCTTGAAATCTTCAAGGCGGAAATGGGTAATCCTAATCTGAATGTCGACACCATCGCCGCCAAACTTGGGCTTGAGCGGTCGCAATTCTACAGAAAGATAAAGGCGCTGACCAACTACGCCCCCGTGGAACTTATTCGCCGTCTGCGCTTGCAGCACTCACGCAAACTGCTCTGCACCACGGAAAAGACCATCAGCGAGATTGCCTACGAAATAGGTTTCTCCACGCCCGCGTATTTCTCCAAATGCTATAAGGATGCCTACGGCGAAACCCCGACCGAAGCCCGCAGCAAACTCTCCTGACCGCCCCTCCCAAATTCCGGGGAAATCACAGCAATGGAGTCATATAAATAGGAAGATAGGTGATGCCGTCCACGATCTTATAGTCGGCGGTATGCAAAACAGTAGGAGATGTTATATACTCTCCAAACTTCATCATACTCTTTGTCAAGGAAGCCAACGTGTAGTTTTTTCCGCTTTTTACCTCTATCGGACGGATATTGTGACGACTGGTTACTATTCCTTTTTGGAGCAAAAAATCGATTTCCATACGTTCTTCGGCTATTTCAGATGACTTGCTATAGAAGAAGAGTTTGTTGCCGCTGGCTGTCAGCATTTGAGCCACGATATTCTCAATGAGCATCCCTTCGTCCACCTCCAGTTTTCCAAAGAGTAACTTCTGATAAATCTCCGAAGAGACAATTCCTTTCTCGTCAAAAGAGTGACTGATTAATAAGCCAGTGTCGTTCATATAGCACTTTAGTGTAGTGCGGTCTTCATTCATCTTTAATCCGATGTTAGGCTCTGTCGAATTGTAGCAAATATTGACAACTCTTGCGTCCTTCAACCAAAAGAATGCATCGTCCCAATCTCGATATTTCGCACCTGGTTTTAAGGAAGACAAACGGAACTTTTTCTCGTGTTTAGAGAGCTGAGGTGGTATTTGGTCAAAGATGGACACGACCTTGCTCGCTATTTCACCTGCGTAATTGAAGATGTCGTTACGGTAGATAGTCAGCACATCGCGTTTAGCGGTATCTACGGCATCGAAATCTTTTGTTTCAACATACTTCTTTACAGCTTGTGGCATACCTCCAACAATCATATAGAGGCGGAAAGCATCCATAGCTTGTCGATGAAATGCTTGTCCCATAGGTTTTTGTTCTACAAACATTTTACGTATCAAGTCCATGAGCATATCGTTGCCAGTAGCCCATAGAAATTCTTCAAAGTCCATTGGGTACATCTGTATAGGACGCTCTTCCGATGGGAGAACGATGCCCTGTGTGTTTTTCTTAATGCTTACAAGTGACCCAGTTTCAATGTAGTCATATCTACCGTCTGCGACTAAAAATTTGATGGCAGCTCTTGCCCTCGGACACAATTGCACTTCATCAAGAATGATAAGCGACTTGCGCTCATGGAGTTTCACCTTGTAGTGTTGACTCAGATAGAGAAACAGTGTGTCTAGGTCTTCCAGATATAAGTCGAACCAGTCTCTAACCATCTGCGGAGCTTTGTTGAAGTCGATGAGTATATATGACTCATATTCATTTTTGCCAAACTCCTCTACGATGTAACTCTTGCCTATGCGCCGAGCTCCCTCTATGAGTAGCGCCACTTCGCCATTCCTTTCCCTTTTCCAATCAAGGAGTTGTTGGTATATTTTTCGCTTCATATTGATACTCTTTACACCTTTTTGAGATTTTCTACACGGTGAATTCTGCACCTTTTTGAGATTTTTTGAGGCGTAAATGTACACCTTTTTGAGATTTTATGCAAATTCTGACCTGAAAATTACAGGTCGTGCAGATTAAACAACCAAGAATTGTTAGACTCTACAGCCTTCCAAATTTCGGGGAAATCGAGGATTTCGGGTGAAAAAATTTCGGGGAAATCAAAAATAAGAGGTGTATGTTGTTGTATTTCAAAGTATTAGTATGTTTTCCATCGGGCATTATTTTAGTGGTGCAAAACACGCATTTTTCAGTAGAATGTCGCCTTCGGATTTTTTGCTTTACACCAAGGATTTGCAGAAAGACGGCGACACATTGTTGCTTCCCGTCTATATGGCTCCGTTTATTTGAATTATAGTTTGTACGCGTCCTAATTATAAATTTTTTATCTACATTTGTGTAATCTAAAAATTAAGGATCATGAAAAAATTTATTATCACAAGCCTATTGGCGTTTTGTTTTATTGTGTCTTTCGCACAATCATACTCTCAAAAGTGGAATGACTTATACAAAAGGACGGAGTACTTTGATTCATACGGAAATATGATAGGTTATTCGAAATACAATGACCTATACAAACGGATGGAGTACTATGATGCTTATGGCAATCTGCAGAAGACGGAAAACTATAATAAATTGTACGACAGAACAGAGACAAAGGATCGTTACGGAAACACCGAATCTACTCGTAATTATAACAGTCTTTATGACAGAGAAGACATCAAGGACTCTTACGGAAATACGATTGGTTATAAAAAATGGAATGACTTGTATAAAAGGTATGAGGTGTTTGATGGTTATGGAAGATTAGAAGGTTATTATAAGTGGAATGACCTGTACAATAGATGGGAGTATCATCAAAAATAAGAAGATATAAAATCCCAATTCCGGAAAATTCTGATTTATCGACGATGGGCGCAGTGCGCTTGTCGCCGATTTTTGTTGGCGGATATGAAAAATCGTGCTGATGCTATTAAAAATCGTGCATTGCACGGAATTTGATAGGCTGCACAACATGAGTTATAGGCTTGAGACATAATGAAGGTTAATTTTGCTGCAGAAATCCTTAAAATTGAATATAAATATGAAAAGATCAATTCTCAGTGCATTATTGTTGCTCATGATGGCAATGGTGACGCAGGCGCAGAACATCACTGTGCATGGGACAGTCCTTTCGAAGTCGGACGGGGAACCGCTAATCGGTGCGTCGGTACTTTGCGAGGAGACAAAAGCAGGAGTGTCAACCGATATCAACGGCAAGTTTGATATCTCAGTTCCCGAAGGCTCGACACTCAAATTCTATTATGTAGGTTACAATTCAACAACAGCAAAAGCCCAGCCCAAGATGACCATCCATCTTGCCGAAAATTCAGAAATTCTCGACGAGGTTGTGGTTGTAGGCTACCAGACAGTCCGCAAGGCTGACCTCACTGGCGCAGTGTCGGTGATGGACCTCAAAGAGCCGTTGAGCGAAAGTTCGGGCAACCTGATGCAGTCGATGGCTGGCAAGTTGGCAGGCGTAAACGTAGTGCCTGATGCAGCCCCGGGCGGCACAGGTTCAATCCGCGTGCGCGGTATGTCGACTGCCAATTCGAGCAACGACCCACTCTATGTGATTGATGGCGTACCGACCGACAACATCAACTGCATCAACCCTAACGACATCGAAACGATGCAGGTGCTTAAAGATGCTGCCTCGGCTTCCATCTACGGTTCGCGCGCAGCCAACGGTGTTGTGGTCATAACCACAAAGCACGGCAAGGGCGACCGCATGACAATCAATGTGAACTACGCAGCAAGTGCGCAGACCATAGCCAAGCGCTACGAGATGCTCAACGCCACCCAATGGGGCGAGGCTTACTGGGCTGCGTCGAAAAACTCCAATATCACTCCGTCGCATGTGCTCTACGGTAGCGGCGACACTCCAGTGCTCCAACAGTACGTGGCAGGCAACAAAAACTACCTCACCACCAACACTGACTGGCAGGACGAGGTTTACCGCACAGCGTGGACCAACAACCTCACGGCATCCATCTCCAACAACACGGAGAAAAGTTCGGTGCTCCTGTCGTTGAACTACATCAACCAGAACGGTAATATCCAAGAGACATTCTACGAGCGCTATTCGGCACGCATCAATTCACGCTACGATTTCAACAAATATCTGTCGGTGGGCGAAAACCTGCAGGTGGCACGTTGGAAAAACCGCGGCGTTGACGTTGCTGGCGACCGTGGCATCCCGTTCACTGCAATGAGCCAGCATCCGGCACTGCCAGTGCGCGGCGTCGACGGCTCTTGGGCTCGTCCAATCGAACTCATCGCATCCGACCTTTCCAACCCAGTGCAACTCATTGAAAACGCTAAGGACAACGACTACGCTTCGTGGCGCATCCTCGGCAACGCATATCTTGAAATCCGCCCAATCGACGGACTTACATTGAAGTCGAACATCGGTATTGAGCATAGCCAGTATTTCAACAACACACTTGGCCGTGCCGTAAACCCAGGCGATGTAAACAGTGCATCGAGCGTGTATGGTCAGGGCGACACTTGGACATGGACCAACACCGCAAACTACAACAAGACATTCGCAGAAAAGCACCATCTCACGGTGCTCCTCGGCACAGAAGCCACTGGCTACACATTCCGCGATCTTTCCGCTTCGCGCGAAGGCTATGCCTTTGAGGATGCCGACTATATGCAGATCGGTGCCGGCACAGGCACACGCAACAACGGCGGCGGCAAGACCCAGTGGTCAGTGTTCTCGCTGTTCGGCAAGGTGGACTACAACTACGCTGACCGCTACCTCGCATCGTTCACCATCCGTCGCGACGAAAATTCACGCTTTGCCAAAGGCTACCGCACAGGCATTTTCCCTGCATTTTCGCTCGCATGGCGTCCAAGTCAGGAAGCGTTCTTCCCGAAAAACGACGTAGTGACCGACTTGAAGGTGCGCTATTCTTGGGGACAGAATGGTAACGCCAACATCCCTTCGCTCTATCCGGCGTACTCCACCTATATCTTCAACACCGGCAACGGTGCATACGACATCAACGGTACAAACTCTTCCACCACATCGGGCATCACCCTGTCGAGCACAGGCAACCCGACCCTCAAATGGGAGACAACCTATCAGAACAACGTAGGTCTTGATATGCAGTTCTTCAAAGGCGCACTCAACTTGAGCGCAGACTACTACATCAAGAAAACCAAGGACATGCTTACCATTCCGCCGGCACTCGACGTGGCAGGCGAAAACGCAGCCATCTGGCTCAACACCGGTGATATGAAGAACACTGGTTGGGAAATCACCCTCGGCTACAACAGTCCTCAATACGGCGACTTCTCATGGAACGGTTCGTTGAACATTTCACAATACAAGAATAAACTCGTTACGCTCAACTCCCGTCAGAAATTTATCGGCGGCGACCAGCGTCTCATCCCAGGTCAGCCGATGGGCGTTTACTACGGCTACGTCTGCGACGGCATCTTCCAGAATGCTGAAGAGGTGGCTAACCACGCAACCCAGACAGGTGCCGCTCCTGGCCGCTTGATTTACCGCGACCTCGATGGCAACGGCGTGATTGACGAAAACGACCGCTGCATCATCGGCGACCCGAACCCCGATTTGTCGCTCGGCTTGAACCTTACGTTTAAATACAAGGCATTCACTCTCGACATGTTCTTCTCTGGCGATTTCGGCTTCGACATCCAGAACCACATGAAGCGTCAACTCCTCTCGATGTGCTACGGCAACATCTCGACCAACCGCGGCGTGGAAATCCTGAATGCCTGGACACCGACCAACACCGATACCGACATCCCGGCATTGACTCTGACCGACGACAACAACGAGAGCCGTTTCTCCACCTACTATGTGGAAAACGGATCGTACATGAAGTTGAAATATCTGAAACTTGCGTATTCACTGCCAAAGAACATCATCAAGAAAATTGGTGCTACCAATCTTGATGTCTACGGACAGGTTGAGAACGTGTTTACAATGACACGCTACTCCGGTCTTGACCCAGAAATCCTTCCTGGCGAATACGGCGCACGCATCGACAACGGTGCTTATCCGCGTCCACGCACATTTACTGTGGGCTTGAATCTTCAGTTCTAACATTCAAAACGAATAACAATGAATCTCTTTAAAAATATATTCACAAAAGCATTATATGCTACGGTTGCCATCTCGATGGGTGTGACAGTAACCTCATGCAATGACTTGCTCGACACCAAGCCGCAGGGCGTGTTTACCGACGAACAGATTGGCGACGAAGAAGCGGTCGACTTGATGACCTCCGCTTATGCAACGCTGCTCAATCACTATTTCGGCAACAACGAGTCGTTTGCCGGACCGATTACCAACTGGGTGTTTGACCTCCGCTCCGACGATGCCCTCAAAGGCGGCGACGGCGTGACGATGGAAGCCTACATGCACCAACTTGAAGTTGGTAACGTGCAGAGCGACAACGATGTGGTAAGTTTCAAATGGCGCAACAACTATTTCTCCATCAGCCGTTGCAACACCGCAATCCGAGGCATTAAAAACTCATCGACGATTTCCGACAGCGACAAAGCATCGTATATCGCAGAGATGAAGACACTCCGCGCTTACTACTACTTCGACATGCTTCGCATCTATGCCAAGTTCCCATATTTCGACGAAACTGTGGCAAATCCGAGTGAATGCCGTGCCGACCAGTATAGCCGCGACCAAATTGCTGAATTTATCAAGCAAGATTTGCGCGACAGTTACGAGGTGCTTCCACAAACCCAAGAGCAAGTGGGTCGCTTCAACCGCTATGTGGCTGCTGCGTTGCTCGCCCGCGTAGACCTCTTCACTTCCGACTGGGCAGAGGCAGAGAAATATGCCGGCTATGTGATCGACAGCAAGAAATATGAGTTGTACAACAACTTCCTCGATATGTCGAAACCCGAATACAACAACCAGTATGAGTCGGTGCTCGCCATCCAGTTCTCGTCAGCCAACTCACCAGACCAGTACAACTTCAGCAACTGCTTGAACTGCACATGGTCCGAGGGCAACCTCTATGGCAACGGCGACGATTTCTATCTTGCTTCGCAAAATCTTGTTGACGCTTTCCGCACCGACGAAAACGGTTTGCCTTACCTCAATGGCGCGCCCGACGACAAGAATGTCGATAAGGCAGACTTTGAAGGCAATGTAGACCCGCGTCTCGACTTCACACTTGGACGTATTGGAATGCCTTGGCGCTCACACATGTACAACGAGAAATGGTGCCGCAACTATGACCTCTACGGACAGTATTCAGGCAAAAAGCCTTATCCGGCACCCGAGTCGCCTTATGTTAAGACTGGTATCGTGCCTTGGGGCGCATCGTCGCTCAACTGGATACTCATCCGCTATGCCGACGTGATGCTTATGAAGGCAGAAGCCCTGATTGAGCAGAACAAAAACCTCGAAGAAGCACGCACCCTCATCAACGACATCCGCCGCAAGGCAGCGCGTTCGGTTGATGCTTCGTATGAGCCAATCGACTGCAACCCGATGGTGGCAAACTACAACGTGGGCGAATATCCAGCAACAGGATGGAACCAAGAGTATGCTCGCAAGGCCGTGCGCATGGAGCGCCGCCTCGAACTGGCAATGGAAGGTCTCCGCTGGTTTGACCTCGTGCGCTGGGGCACTGCAGTGCAGACCGTCAACGCCTACTACGCTTCAGAAAGCAAATTCCGCTCCTACTATCAGGGCGCAAACCTCTCGGAAGACGAGATTTATTTCCCGATTCCTGTAACTCAGGTCGACAACGCAGGCGACTTGTATAAGTAAACCATCAAAAAACTCAAGACAATGAAAAAACTATCAAGATATAGCATCATCCTTCTGCTCTCGATGATATGCGGGATGCTCGGCGCTTGCTCGGAGTTTGAGCCAACAGGCTACACCGAAGTGCCTACGCTGCAAAAAGTGAGCAATCTGAAAGCAGCCGTCGACGGCTATGTGGTGAACCTCTCGTGGACACTGCCACAGGACAACGATGTGGTGGGCGCATTGCTCATCACCAACGGCAACTCTTCCAATCCTGTACGCCTTGATGGCAAGGTCACTTCCTATGCCGTCAAAGGTCAGCCGATGGAAGAGGAATACATGTACACCGTGAAGGTGCTCTACGACGGCGGATATGTGTCGGAAGGTATCTCGGTCAAGGCTACCATTCCTTATGTGGAACTCGCCAACGTCACCGACCTCAAGGCCAACGTGAGCGGCAGAACAGTGACACTAAACTGGACACTTCCGCAAGCAGAGGGCATTACAGCCGTGAAGGTGATCAAGGACGGCGATGCGGCTTCGGCTATCGTGCTCGACGGCGCTGCCACTTCGTGCGAACTCAAGGGTCAGCCAATGGATAAGGAAATCGACTACACGGTTGCTGTGGTCTATGATGAATACTACGCTTCCAAGGGTACTTCAGTGAAGGTGACTGTGCCTTACATCACTCCAAAGATGGGCTATCTGATGCTCGCAGAAACAGTGCAACAGTTGCCCGACGACGATGAGCGTGCCGCAGTGGCATGGTTCGTGGCTCAGGAGAACGCCGAACTTATCCGTCCGTCGCAACTCGCCGACCTCGATGCCGACCTCTATCCAGTGCTTTGGATTGAGATTGACCGCGTAGGCTTGCCTATCGGGTGGCAAAATCTTCCGGGTGAACTGAGTAGCGACGCTACAATTGCCGCTCTCCGCCAGTACTCGGCAAACGGTGGTAGCCTCTACCTGTCGAACATGGCAACTCAACTTACAGTGCCTCTCGGCTTTGTGCCTTCCGACATGGCGCCTAACATCTATGGCAACGGCGATGGCGGTAGCGGTACAGACGTGTGGGTAATCAACCCATATCTCGGATGGGACTTCCGCAACGGCGGCGACCAGGGATTCTACGACCGTACAGGTCACCCCGTCTACGACGGCTTGACGCTCGAAGACCCTAACAACTACGGTTATCCAAACTTGCCGCTGATTGGTCCGGGACAGCGCGAAGACCACAACTGCATGTGGGACTGCAACGTTTACGGTAAGGGTAACTATCCTGACGTGATAAAGAATTTTGAGGTAACCACCAATTCGCTCGTCCTTGCCACTTGGGGACATGTGCGCGACCACTGCGTTGCTGGCCTTGTGGAATTTTATGCCAACAACGAGCACGGACGCTGCATCGCTAATGGTCTTGCAGCCTATGAGTGGAACCAGAATTCAGGCGTCAATCCTTATCAGCACAACATCGAAAAGTTGACAAAGAACATACTTGATTATCTGAAATAAAAAATACTTAAAAGTTCCGGATCTGAAGCCCCGACGTGTGCATCAGGTCCGGAATTTTGCATAATTTCGTGTATGAAATCGTTTAAGCCAATACTTTTGACAGGGCTGATGGCAGGAATCGCTATCGGTGCCAATGCCGAACTGGTCGCGCATTTTGACATGCAGGCGAAATCCGGCAACATAACAGAAACAGTTAGTGGAAACACGTTTGCCGTTGAGGGTAATTTCGCTCCCGAAAACGTGGCAGGCATCAACGGCAGTGCGCTCCGTTTCGATGGCTACACCTCGCGTGTAGAGGCTGCCTTGGGCAATATCCTGCCTGCAGGAACCACTACAATGACGGTTTCTCTGTGGGTTGCCGTGCCGTGCTATCCAATCATACAGATAGACACCGAAACAACGGAAAAGACACCTATTGTTTCGTGCCTCGACAAGACTGCGAAGACGGGCTTCGGATTTTATCTTGGATTCAACGGTAAATATTCGTTCAGCACCTATGTAGGCGGCTGGCCGGTGACCGTTGAGGTCGATACCCCTCTGCCCACATATCAGTGGAACAACCTTGTGGCGGTGGTGGATTGCGGCAATCGTTCCGTGAAACTTTACAACAACGGCGTTGAAGTAGGTTCGGGCAAAGCCAACGGCTCGGTGTCGTTCGCTGCTGGGACGCTGTACATGGGGCAGGGCACTGAGTCGCGCTTGTCTGGCCCATTTGAACTGATGTCGTTCAATGGCTTGATTAGCGACGTTACGATATGGAACGAGGCAAAGACACAGACCGAGATACAAGGCTGGCAGACACAAGATGTGCCCGACTTGACAGTGCCATCGTCGAGGTTTGCCTCCGACAATCTGCGCCCACGATTTCACGGTATGCCCGATGCTGGCTGGACTAACGAAAGTCATGGCATGTGCTATGCCGACGGTCGCTATCACGTGTTCTTCCAGAAGAATGCCGACGGACCGTATATGGCACGTCTGCATTGGGGACATATATCGAGCGAAAACCTCTACGACTGGCGCGAGGAGAAAATCGCCGTTGCGCCGGGCGATGCCTACGACATCAAAGGCTGCTGGAGCGGTTGCGTCTTTTCCGACGACGTGATAACCGGCGGACAGCCGAACATTATCTATACGGCGGTGGACTATGGCAAGGCCATGATTGCACAGGCAGTGCCAGAATCTGCTGATTTGGTCAACTGGACGAAATATTCGGGCAACCCAATCATTTCTGGTCGTCCAAGTGGGTTGTCGGACGATTTCCGTGACCCTTATTTCTTCCGCAACGGCGACAATGCCTATATCATTGTCGGCTCTTCGAAAGGCGGTGTCGGCACGACTACCCTCCATCGCTACAACCCAGCGTCGGGCACGTGGAGCAACAACGGCGACCTCTTTTTCTCCGGCTCTACGGTTGCTGCCGACGGCACGTTCTGGGAAATGCCGACTGTCACCAAGATGCCAAACGGCAAATGGCTCTTCACTGCTACTCCGCAAGCCACTTTGCAGGGCGTGCGCACCCTCTACTGGACTGGTTCGATAGCCGACGACGGTACGTTTAAGGCTGATGCAAGTTCGTCGAGTCCACGCCTCGTGGAGATGAACTCCCGCGACGGTTTCGGACTGCTTTCTCCAACCATCTATCAGCACGATGGCAAGATCCTTGTACTCGGCATTGTGCCCGACAAGTTGCCTTCTGCATCCAACTGGAATCTTGGTTGGGCGCATTGCTACTCTCTGCCGAGGGAATGGTCGTTGACCGACGATGGTACTCTCTTGCAGAAGCCTTACGAAGGTCTGTCGGGGCTACGCACGGCGACGGCATATTCTCGCAGCAATTTCTCGCTCGATGGTGTGGAAAGTCTTGCGCCAGTGAGCGGACGTCAGGTGGAAATCTGCGGCACATTTGAGGTAGGCACGGCAGAGTTTGGATTCAACATCTTCAAGAATGGAAGTGCAGAGGGTGTGCTCAAGTATAGCCCGGCGTCTGGCGAATTGATAGCCGACTTCAGTGCACTTACACGTC
>CAVAPE010000027.1:0-24068 GCA_963590405.1 Eubacterium sp. CAG:180
TTGTGTCCGCCAGCGCACGCCACCTCAAAGGCGCGCTTCACACTCTCCTGACCTTTCACCTCCGAGAAGTCGAAATCGAAATGGTTCACCTGGTTGCGGAACATCTCACGAGTGTCCACCTCCGTGGGCTGAAGGTTGTAGGTGCCGTTGAAGAAACCTATCACCTCAAGGATATTGTCAGCACCATAGACGGCAAGACGATTGACCACTGCTGCCTCCATCACGTTGGCTTTCGGCACGATGATGCCTTCCAGTCCCTCCTCGCGAGCCTTAATCGCCATTGGCAGCACGCCCTTGATGGGCTGCAGCGAGCCGTCGAGACTCAGTTCACCCATAAGCATGAAGCGCGGCAGGCGGTCGGCAGTGACCTTCTCGTCGGCAGCGAGTACGGCGATGGCTATGGGCAGATCGTAGGCAGAGCCCTCCTTCTTCACGTCGGCGGGCGACATATTGACCACCACCTTGCGGCGCGGAAACTCGATGCCGCACATCTTAACGGCGGAGAGCATACGCTGGTAACTCTCTTTCACGGCGGTGTCGGGCAGTCCCACGACAGGGCATCGATGCCCTGCACTGCTGCTCCGTTGGTCTTCGTAAACATGATGTGAGGCGTTATTTCAAGCGTTTTTTACTTACTGCCTTGCGCACGCCGTCCATTTGCGTGCCGCGGTAAATCTGCGTGCCTGTAGAGTCGGCAACGATAAAGAACGGCGACCCTTTGACATTGAGGTCCACGATAGTCTTATCCACTGGTCCACCAATGGCCTTGTAGTGCTGCCATGTAGTCGAGTCGGACGTGATGATGCGGTGCCAACTGAGGGTGTCGCTGTCAAGGCACACATCGACCACTTGCAGCCGCGGAGCGTCCTTGTGCAGCGAGCGCAGGGCACTCATGTCGGCGCGGCGGTTGTTGTCGTTCTCACGCCAAAAATAGATTACCGACGCGGGATGGTCGTAGGTGCGCACAAGCACTATCGAGTCCTGGCGGTTGCGCAGTTTCAGCGCGTTGATTTTTTTCGTGGCGAGGTCGTTGCCGTTGAAAAACTGTGCGTAGAGCGACATCAGTTGGTCGGGCTTCGCCGACTTGTCAATCTTCTTGAGCAACTGCTGCGCCGCAGCGCTTGCAGGGGCTGAATAGTCGCAGGTGAGCAGCAGTGTGCTCACCACATTCTTGGGATTTTTTGCAATATAGTCGACTATCGCCTTGTCGGTCACGTCGTTGCGCGACGCCTTGAAGTCGGCGGCGTGCGAGCGCACAAACTTGTTCCATTCGGTGTTGATGTCAGAGCCCTCCACGGCGATGTTGTAGTTGTCGGCAATGGAGCCTTCAAGCGATATCTTGTCGCCCTTGTCGACTGCCACGTGGGCTATGAGTTTCATCTGCGAGTTGTAGAGATAAACCACCATCAGAGCGTCGACATTGCCCTCGATGCTGAATTTGCCGTCGACCGACGGCACCCACTGCGAGATCACCGTGTCGCCCGAGAGGTAGACCGCGCGGAGGTTTTGCGTGCCGGCATCGCTGAGATGCCCGTCGATTTTAAACGCTCCGCCGCCGCAGGCAGCGCACACCGTTGCCACAAGCATGGCGATGAGTAGATATGCTGATTTCTTCATTTAGCCGATTGGTTACAAGGATATTAACAAAATCTTATTTCTTCAGCATCTCCTGGAGCAACACTGGCTCGTTGGTGGTGATGAAGTCAACTTTGTGGTCGATGAGCCACTGGAGTTTGTCGCGGGTGTCGACGGTCCAGATGTTCACCTTCAGTTTGAGGCGGTGAGCCTCCTCAATCCATTCCGGATGCTTCTGGATGGTGCCGTAACTGTAGTCCAGGCCAGCAAAGCCGAGGACTTTGAGTTCAGCCGGCGCGAGTTCGCCGTTGAGGTAGTAGATCTTAGTGCCTTTCGGGGCGAGGCGCTTGAACTCCTTGCAGGCGAAAAGCGAGAAAGAGATGTACTCCGTGCGCTTTTCGAGCCCGTATTTCTTCACCATAGCCAAGATTTTCTCCACAGCCTCCGTCTCCTGCGCCTGAGTTTTGTGCTCCTTCAGTTCGAGCACGAGGCGAGTTTTCAGCGTCTTTGCCTTCGCCAGATAGGCATCGAGCGTAGGCATCGTTTCGCCGTTGTCGAGCACGATGGCAGCCAGTTCTGCCGACGTGCTTTGCTCCACCACGTGACCCTTAAACGTTGCGTCATGGTTAACGAAGAGGTCGCCGTCGGTGCTCAGCCACACGTCAAACTCCGAGCCGTAGCAGCGGATGGAGTCGGCTTTAGTTATCGACGCCAGACTGTTTTGTGCCGAGCCTGGGGCACGCCAATAGCCGCGGTGTGCCACCACTTTGGGTTGCGAAGCACTTGCCACGACGGCAACGCCGAGCAGCAGTGCTGTGAAGATGTTTGCGAGTTTCATATCGATAAGTTTTTCGTATTATTTTTCAAGATACCACAGGGCAGCGACCTTGCGGCGGATGGCGATGATGTTGCCGAGTGAGATGAGCCCGATTACAGCCAGACCTACCACTGCCGAGAGCCACATAGGTTCGCCCGAGAGCGAGAACATCTGCAACTGCGTCATGTAGAGCGAGCGCGCATAGAGCAGCAGTGCCATTGCTACGACGTAGACCGCCGCGTTGACGTAGATCACCATCTTCTCGTAGGTGCCCGCCACCTGCTTCGGCGTGTAGCCCAGCAGCAAGAGGTCCTGCAGTTTCTTGGTGTTTTTCTGCAGCAGCAGGTAGATGCTCAGAATGAGGATGAAGAACGACAACAGACTGATTACCAAGCCTACGGCGATGACGATGCCCATAATCACGGTGAGCATATAACTTGCCTTGTTGGAGTTCATCTTGTCGCCGGCAATCTCGTAGCCGTGCTTCTTCATATATTTCTCTATCGCCACGTCGCCCGGCTTGCTCACTTCGAGGATGAGCCGCGACGGCTGCATCTTCACCTCAGGCGCATAGCGGTTGTTGCTCCACGTCATGAAATTCTCTGGCACGATGATGGTGTTCAGGCGGTTGGAGAAGCCCACCACGCGGCCTTCGATGTACTCCTGATGGCCGTCGGTGGCGGTAATGGTAAGCACGATGGGCACCTTTCCCACCATGTCCTCGCTCAACTGCGGCATGCCTTGCGAGGCAGCGAAGCCGAAGTTGTAGAGCGACAGATAGTCCTTCGACAAGAGGATAGGCACCATAGGGTGCTGCGCTGAGGGGTCGAAGCCCCAGTTGATGTTCTTCGTGTCGATAAATTCGTCGGGCACCGACTCGAAGAAAAGGAACGTGCGCAGGTTAAGGGCACGTCCGCCGATGTTGATGTTGCCCGCCGCCTTATAGTTGGTCGACGAAAACCGTCCCACCTTGCGCATCCACGGCTGTTGCTCAAGGTCGGAAATCTCCTCTTCGGAGAAGGCGTTGGCGTCTACCCCGCCAATCATACTCTTCATCATCGACACGCTGCCGATGCTTTTGGTGACCACAAGATAGTCCTTGCGGATAAAACTGTCCTCGTCTTCAAACACGGGGCGTACGTCCTGCCAGAACTGGATGCCGAGTAGCACGATGGTGAGACCCACCACATTAGCAATGGCGAAGCCCACGAGTTGCGACTTGCTAATGTGCTTGCGCAACAGTTTCCACATCAAAGGATTTTTCATAGTTTCAGTGCCTCCTCCACTGCGATGTCAAGATTGTTGCCCACGGATGTTGCTATCACTGCCGCACCAGTGCGCTGCGCCTCCTCGGTGATGATGTCGGCAACAATGCGGTTGTTGGTGCCGTCGAGGTGGCTCACTGGCTCGTCGAGCAGGAAGAAGTCGCACGGCTGGCACACCGTGCGTATTATCGCCACGCGCTGCTGCTGACCTATCGACAACTTGCCAGCAGGGCGGTCAATGCGGTCGGCAATGCCCAGACGCTCGAAGAGAGTGCGTATCTCGGCTGTGGTCTTGAAGCCTGTCAGGCGGTTTTTCAGTTCCACGTTCTCCATCGCCGTGAGTTCGGGAAAGAGGCGCATCTCCTGAGGCAGATAGGCAATGTGGCTGCGGCGTATGTCGCACCACTCGTCAACGGTCAGTTCGCCTATCGACCTGCCGTCGAAGCGAAATTCGCCCTCATAGTCCTTGCGGTAGCCGTAGAGGTAGGCGCACAGCGACGATTTGCCGCAACCGCTCTCGGCGGAGATGAGATATTTCTTGCCGCGTTCGAAAGTCAATGTTTTCATCCACACTTCCGATTTGATGCCCGGTTGCCCGGCAAACACTCTCGGCAGTGTGTTTATTAGTTCGATTTTTTCCATTCTGTTGGATTAGTTTCTAGACTTCAAAAGTAGCCTAAACTAACGGAAAATGCAAACCGTGTGTTTATAAGTTCGATTTTTTCCATTCTTTTGGATTAGTTTCTAGACTTCAAAAGTAGCCTAAACTAACGGAAAATGCAAACCGGGGAATTTTAAATTGAAAATCATGGAAATTTTGTGCCGAAAATCGTTACATTTGCATAACTGCATTTTTTTCATAAAGCATAATCCAGTATGAAAGAATTGAAAATCACAACCGACATTCAGGTTTATCAGTACGATGAACTCGTCGAAGAGGACAAAATTTTGGTCGACAAGGCCAAAGCAATGACTGAAAAGTCGTATGCACCCTACAGTAAGTTCAATGTAGGCGCTGCTCTCCTATTGTCCAACGGCAAAATCGTGGGCGGCTCCAATCAGGAGAACGCCGCTTTCCCGTCAGGCACTTGTGCCGAGCGCACAACGGTCTATTATGCCCACTCGAAATACCCTGATGCTAAATTTGAGAAACTCGCCATCGCCGCCACGAAGGACGGCAAATTCACCAAGAATCCTGTGTCGCCGTGCGGTGCTTGCCGCCAGGCCATACTCGAATACGAAACTCATGGACAACAGCCTGTAAAGATTTATCTCTACGGCGAAGACGGCATCTACGTGGTCAACCGCGTGGCAGACCTTCTCCCGTTGCATTTCGACCATTTTTAGCCTCGGCAGATGATAAGAGTGGTGGTTAATCCGAAGTTTGAGAGCCTGCGCAAGGCAATCAGTGAAATTCCGGACACGATAGCCGTGTGCGGTGAGCAGATATTTCAAGGCCGCAACCGCATATATAGGGCTACGATAGGAGGCATCGACCTCACGGTTAAGGATTTCCGCGTGCCGTCGGTGGTCAACCGCTGGGCGTATGCCCATCTGCGCCACGGCAAGGCGCGCCGCTCCTACGACAACGCCATGCAACTCGCCGCCCTCCACATCGAAACGCCAGAGCCGATAGCCTACATCGAGGAGCGCAACGGCGGACTGCTACGCCGCAGTTACTACATTTGCCGCTACTGGGACGGAAAGACCGTGCGCAACTGGGAAACCGCCGTAGCCGACAGCGGCGCGATGCTCGACTCGCTTGCTCTGTTCACCCTCGACCTGCATCGAAAGGGGGTGATGCACCGCGACTTCTCGCCCGGCAACATCATCTACCGCATTGAGGACGGTAAATACCGCTTCGCCCTTGTCGACATCAACCGCATGACTTTTGGCGTGCACGACAAACACCGCCTTTACCGCAACTTCCGCAGCATCAACATCGAGAGCGAGGCAGAGACGCTACGCTTTGCCGAGGCGTATGCCCGCGCAGCAGGGCTCGACATCGAAGAGATGCGCGCCATTGCCCGCCGCATGTTTTTTAACTACCACCGCGAAAAAGCCCTCCACCGCCGCCTCAAATCCCTATTGGGAAAGAAGTAAAAGAGCAGCGCTGTCCCATCTTCCACTACCGACCAAACATTTTTTTGTGGATTAATGAAAAATGGAGTAATTTCGCTCCTATGAAACCGATATTTCTCATAGGCTATATGGGCTCGGGCAAGTCGACTCTCGGAAGGGTACTTGCCGAGATGCTCGACTGCGATTTTACCGACCTCGATGCCTACATCGAGAACCGTTACCGAAAGACCATCAAAGAGATTTTTGCCGAGCACGGCGAGGCAGGATTTCGCGACATCGAGCGCCGTATGCTGCTTGAGGTGTGCGACTTCCAAAACATAGTGATTGCCTGCGGCGGCGGAACACCCTGCTTTGGCGACAATATGGACATAATGAATAGCCACGGCGTAGCAGTCTATCTGCAAGTGCCCATCGAGCGGCTCTACCAACGGCTGTCGCGTCCGCGCTCCAAGGCTAAGCGCCCTGTGATTGCCAACAAGAGCGATGAGGAGTTGCTACAGTTCATCACCGACAATCTCCGCCAGCGTGACCCTTACTATTCGCGCGCAAACCTCAAATTTGACACTACCGACATCGAGACGGCAGCCGAAACACGTGTCACGGCGTCGCATCTGCTTGAAATCGTCCGTCCCCTCGTCGAGGACGCAAAAAAGTAAAATTGTTTTGCGTTTTACCAATTGACTTGGGGGAAGAGGCGGGTGAAGGATTTCTTGTCGCCGACGAGGATGGGGCAGTAGCGCTTCACGGTGTAGACGATGCAGAAGAGTGTTGTGGCTGCAAGGAGAAACACTACGGTAAAGCCCAGCGGCGGCCAGATGTGCAGGTGGCTGTCGGCAATGGTGTAGAAGTAGCGCCAAAAGCGCACTACGCCACCGTTAAGATAGTAGTAAATCAGACTGTTGGAGCCAATGTAGCAGATGGTGTCGAGATGCCGGTTGTAAGTCACATTCACAAGGAGCATCATCATGGTGATGCCCACAATGGAGTAGACCATAAACATAGGGAAGTTGACCAGCGACTGGTTCCAAAACACATTATTTGTGGTGCCGTGAAGCACTGTTTTTTCCACAAACATCAGTGCCGTATAGACGGCAGCCACGACAAGTAGCGATTTCCAGTTGACGAGGCGTTTGAACAGCGGCTCATAGATGCGGTAGAAGAATCCCAAACCGAAGAAAAACACCACGAAAAATGCCTTGTCGAGTTGGTAGGGCAAAACATCGTCGGTAAGCGATTTAACACCTATGCCTATCGCCACACTAATCAGCATAAAAGCAAAGATTGCCTTGAGGTTTTTAGTGCATCGCAGCACGATGGCAAACAAGAGTTGCGCCACGCCCAGCGAAACGACAAACCAAGTGGCATAGCCAAGCAGAATGCTTTTCACGCCTTCCATTATAGGCTCGTGGTTTGCGAGGCATTTGGGCACTACAACTATTGTGGTGAAAATCAGATATGTCCACACTATGCCGCGCAAAATCTGCTTCAACTTGCGCTGCAATGAGAATTGATGGTAGTTGGATGTGAAGACAAAGCCTGAGAGGAAGAAGAAAAACGGCATACGGAAAAATGAAAAAATTTCCTTTGTGCCTGTTTCAACAATGGGCAGATACTCCTCGGTGTGGAAGAGTAACACAAGCAAAATGCTTATGCCCTTGCCAAGGTCAACCCATTGCTTTCTTCCGTTGGAATTATATAGCAAAACCTGACGTGTTATCTTATTTAACCACAAGGATTTTCGTTACGCAACCGCTGGAGTGTCCGTCTTCGTTTTGGGAAGCAAACACGTAGTAGACGCCAGTGTTGACGCGCGAGCCGTCGCTATTGCATCCGTTCCACACAAACATACCGCCAGTAGAGCGTCCTGAATAGAGCACGTTGCCCATCGAGTCGGCAATCTTCACGAGCGAGTTGTCCATCAGTCCCGCAACTGTTATGTAGCCGCTATAGTCGGGACGCACGGGATTAGGATAGGCATAGACGTTGCTGTAGTCATCCTTCGACGGAGAGGCATCGCTCTGATAGACGAGAGTGCCTTTTTTAGTGCCTATAAACACGCGGCTGTCGTCGGTGCTACATTCAACGGCAGTGATAAGGTCGTCGGTAAGTGTAGAGTTGTCTGTTGTGAAATGCTCAAGAATTTCACTGCCGTCAGATTTGGTGAGGTAAACGCCCGAGGTTGTTGTGCCAAACCATTTTCTGCCAGCACCATCGATGGCCATTGACGACACGTAGATACCGTCGAGAAGGTAGTCGGCAAGGTTCGTTCCGTCGTTGCGCGCCACCTTGATGCGGTTTACCGTTGTAGTGCCAGCAATAATCGATGCAGGGTTGTTGATTACGCAAACACCAGTGTTTGTGCCGAGCCAAATTTTGCCGTCGGAGTCCTCCTCGATGCAAAAAATGTAGCCAATGTCAATCGTCTTTCCATCCTGATCGGTATAAGTCGTAATCACCTTCATCACATCGTCGGAAGTGTCGAGTGGTGTGTTGTTAGTGTCGATCACCACCAGTTTTGTTTTCCAAGTGTTTGTTGCAGCAATCACGTAGCGACCGTTTTTAGTCACGAGCATCTCACTTTCGTAGTTTGTTGCGAAACCATTGACTGTGGTTGCAATGAAGTCGCTCTTGGTCACATTGCTGCTATAGAGTTTATCCTTCGGCAGCACGTAAATCTGCGCATAACTTGTGTTGCTGTAGTTAAAGAATATGAACCAGAGGTTGCCGTCCTTGTCAAATTCGAGGTCGGTCACATTGCAAACATAGTTTTTGTAGAAAGGCGAATTGGTTTCGTCAAACTTCTGTATCTGTTTTCCGTTCTCTATGCAGTATACGCCTTCAAAATAGGTACCAAACCAGATTTTTGAAGCATCGTTAGGATCAATTTTCAGTCCATACGGGCTTTTCAGAAGGCCTCCCGAACTGCTGTTGGTCAAAGTGTACTCAGTAGGCGCAATGTTGTTCCATTTGCCGTCCTTAAGCGTTGAGAGAGCCATAACCTTACGGGCAGATGCACCCTTGAAGTTGATACCGGAATTCATCGTATAAAGCATTCCGTTGGTATACTTCAGATAGTAAGGTTCAACCACCGTAGTGGTGTTTGGCACATAATAGTCGTGGAGGATAGTAATGCCGCTATCCGCTACCGAAAATTCGCGTAGACCCTTGCTGTCGAGGTTCCACAGCCCCTTGCCGCTGTATGATGAAAGCAGAGTGCCGTCGGCATCGGAAGGCAATCCAACTACGTTTTTCGTGCCATCGGCTGAAATTTCAATGTATTTGTTCGCGTATGAAGCAATTATCTTGTCGCCGCTACGAGAAATGTTGCCTGGCTGCGACTGCTCGATGGTGATAGGGCTCAACTGCGTAGGGTCGTCGCCGATCGACATATAGTACATCCAGCCAGTTTTTGTTATAAAACTGCTGTCGGAAATCTTATACATACGCACATTTTGCTTAAACGACGTTTCGCGGAAGCATGAAATCTCGTAGTGCGACGCACTTTTTGATGTCACCATGAGTTTTTTGTCGAAGCAAGCAAAGATGTTGCTGCCAGCAACCATAATTGAGTTGAATGCCTTGCCGTAGTTGAACGACTCCTTGACAACGCATTTATCGCAGTCGACCACCATATATCCGAAGTCGGTTGCCACATAAGCCGTGTTGCCGTCGAAATCCACGTCGTTTATCACTTTCGACACCGCGAGAATCACATTCTTCAGGTCGGGAATGTTGTCAACCCTGCCGCTGTCGCGCACAATGTCGATGTTGGAGTTGGAATACACCACCATCAAAAACTTCTTGTCGTAGTTATAGTATATGCTTGAGATGTCGGTGTCGGTCATACCATTGATTTTCGTGTAGTAGACCGTCTCGTCGGCATCCTTATCGTAACTGTATAGCCAGCCGTCGGCAAGGTAGTACACCTTGCTGCTGGTGTCAATCAGTTTAGTGTTGGCAGTGCCTGAAAAAACAGGGAAGATGCTCCAACTACCCACTTCCTGGGCGATTGCAGCAATATTCGACAACATTAGCAGCAACAAGGCTGCGAAAGTGATTTTTTTTATCATAGTGTCTTTTTTAGAAAGGCTATTAATTTTTCTGTGGCTTTAGCCCTATGGCTTATGGCATTTTTCTCTTCCGCCTTCATCTCGGCAAACGTGCGGCTCTCGCCCTCCGGCACAAACACCTTGTCGTAGCCGAAACCACCTTCGCCGTGGCGGCTTGTGGCGATGGTGCCGTCGATGCGTCCCTCAAATTCGTGCACCTCGCTGCCTTCAATCAGGGCAATGACCGTGCGGAAATGGGCGTTGCGCAGGGGCTTGTCGGCGAGTTCTCCGAGAAGTTTGTCGATGTTGCGTTCCGAGTTGCAGTCCTCGCCAGCATAGCGGGCAGAATAAACTCCCGGACGCCCGTCGAGGGCATCTACCTCAAGACCAGTGTCGTCGGCGAAGCAATCGTAGCCATACTTATCCTTCACCCAACGCGCCTTTATGAGGGCATTGCCTTCAAGGGTGGTTGCCGTTTCGGGGATGTCGTCGTGGCAACCTATCTCAGAAAGACTGAGAATATTGTATTCTTCTCCTGCTATTGCTCGTAATTCCTGAAGCTTGTTTTTATTGTTGGTTGCGAATACAATATTCTTCATTTCTTTCTAATCTTTTGTATTATAAAACGTTGTTTTCCGAGTTTTATTTTACAACGATGTTGACAATCTTGTTTGGCACAACGATAATCTTAACCACGTTCTTGCCATCGAGCCATTTGGCGGAGTTCTCGTTTTCGAGAGCCAGACGCTCCACTTCAGCCTTGTCGGTGCCATTGGCTACCTGCATGTTGAAGCGTGCCTTGCCGTTGAACGACACGGCGTAGTTAACAGTAGACTCAACAAGATATGCCTCGTTGTATTTTGGCCATGCAGCGTCGCACACCGTGGTGGTGTTGCCGATGGCGTGCCACAACTCTTCAGCAATGTGCGGAGCAAACGGAGCAAGGAGCACGATGAGGTCCTTCAGCACTTCGCGCTGGCTGCACTTTGCTGCTTGCAGTTCGTTTACGCAAATCATGAATGCGCTCACCGAGGTGTTGTAGGAGAAGTGCTCAATGTCCCAAGTTACCTTCTTTATGAGTTTGTGGACAGACTTCAATGCCTCTGCCGACGGCTTTTCGTCGTTTACGAGCAAGGTGTCGCCCTTGTAGAAGAGGTTCCACAACTTCTTGAGGAAGCGGTTCACACCGTCGATGCCGTTGGTATCCCACGGTTTGCTCTGCTCCAACGGACCGAGGAACATCTCGTAGAGGCGAAGTGTGTCGGCTCCGTAGTGCTCCACGATGTCGTCAGGATTAACCACGTTGAACATTGACTTCGACATCTTTTCCACAGCATAGCCGCAGACATATTTGCCGTCCTCAAGCACAAATTCTGCATTGTTAAATTCCGGACGCCAAGCCTTGAACTTGTCTATATCGAGGATGTCGTTGCTCACGATGTTTACATCAACGTGGATAGGCGTAGTGTCGTAGTTCTTCTTCAGTCCGCAGGAAACGAAGGTGTTGGTGTCCTTGATGCGGTAAACGAAGTTTGAACGACCCTGAATCATGCCCTGATTGATGAGTTTCTTGAACGGCTCTTCCTCGCATACCACTCCGTAGTCAAACAAGAACTTGTTCCAGAAACGGCTGTAGATAAGGTGACCAGTGGCGTGCTCCGTACCTCCGATATAGAGGTCGACGTTGCGCCAATAGTTGTCGGCTTTTTCCGACACCAAAGCATCGTGGTTGCGCGGATCCATGTAGCGCAGGTAGTATGCCGACGAGCCAGCAAAGCCTGGCATCGTGCAGAGTTCGTAAGGATAGCCCTCAGCAGTGTGCCAGTTCTTAGCGCGTCCCAATGGAGGCTCACCCGTTTCAGTAGGCAAGAATTTGTCCACCTCTGGGAGTTCGAGCGGCAATTTGTCCTCGTCGATGGTGTAAGGAATGCCATCTTTATAGTAGACAGGGAACGGCTCGCCCCAGTAGCGCTGACGGCTGAAGATGGCATCGCGTAGGCGGTAGTTCACCTTCACCTTACCAATACCCTTTTCCTTGATGAATTTCTTTGTTGCGGCAATGGCTTCCTTCACCTCCATACCGTTGAGGTTGAGTTCCTCGCCAGCCGAGTTTATCATTTTGCCTTCCTTGGCATCGAAACTTTCTTCCGACACGTCGCAGCCTTCAATCAGCGGAATGATAGGCAGGTTGAAGTGGCGCGCAAAAGCGTAGTCGCGGCTGTCGTGGGCAGGCACTGCCATGATGGCACCTGTGCCGTAGCCAGCAAGCACATAGTCGCTAATCCACACAGGTATTTCCTTGCCAGTAAGAGGATTGACTGCATAAGAGCCAGAGAACACGCCCGACACTTGTTTATCGATGAGGCGTTCACGCTCTGTCTTGTGCTTTATTTCTGCGAGATATTTGTCTACTGCATCGCGCTGCTCCGCAGTTACGAGTTTATCAACGTATTCGCTCTCAGGAGCAAGTACCATAAAGGTAACGCCGAAGATTGTATCGGCACGCGTGGTGAAGATTTCGAGGTTGAGGTCCTGACCCACTACCTTGAAGTTCATTTCAGCACCTTCCGAACGACCAATCCAGTTGCGCTGCGTTTCCTTCAGCGAATCCGTCCAGTCGATGGTGTCAAGTCCGTCAAGCAAACGCTGTGCATAAGCCGACACGCGCAAGCACCACTGGTTCATCACCTTTTGCTCCACAGGATAGCCGCCGCGGATCGACACACCCTCGCTCACCTCGTCGTTGGCAAGCACGGTGCCGAGTTTTGCGCACCAGTTCACCATCGTCTTGCCGCGGTAGGCAATGCGGTAGTTCATCAGCACGTCGCTCTTCTGCTTCTCGTCCATCGCCTTCCACTCATCGGCAGTGAAGTGCAGTTCTTCGCTGCATGCAGCCTCTACGCCCTCTGTGCCGTTGCTTTCGAAGGCAGCCACGAGTTTGTCGATGCATTCAGCCTTGTTGCTCTTGAGGTCGTAGTAACTCTTAAACATCTTGATGAATGCCCACTGCGTCCATTTGTAGTACTCAGGGTCGCAGGTCTTGAGTTCACGGCTCCAGTCGTAGCAGAAACCAATCTTGTTGAGTTGCTCGCGGTAGCGGTTGATGTTGTTAACGGTAGTAATCTCAGGATGCTGACCCGTCTGGATGGCATATTGCTCTGCTGGAAGTCCGTAGGCATCGTAGCCCATAGGGTGGAGCACATTGAAGCCCTGCAGACGCTTGTAGCGCGAGAAGATGTCGGAGGCAATGTAGCCGAGCGGGTGACCCACATGGAGACCTGCTCCCGACGGATAAGGGAACATGTCGAGCACGTAGTATTTAGGGCGCGACTCGTCGATTTCCGTCTTGTAGACGTTGTTGTCTTTCCAGTACTGTTGCCAGCGTTGTTCTATCTCTTTGTGATTGTATTCCATATTGTAGTCTTTTTTTATTTTATCAAACCAAGGTTTTTAGAAATTTCGAGCATCTTGTTGATAGGGCGCACAGCCTTTTCACAAAGTTCCTCGCTGATTTCTATTTCAGGAGCCTCAAACTTGAGGCAGTTGTAGATTTTTTCGAGAGTGTTCATGCGCATATAGAAGCACTCGTTGCATGCGCAGGTGCTGTCGTCGGGCGGCGCAGGGATAAATTCCTTGTCGGGGCACGCCTTCTTCATCTCGTAGAGTATGCCCGACTCCGTGACCACGATAAACTGGCGAGCATCCGATTTGATGGCATAGTCGAGCAGACCTTTCGTGGAGCCTACCTTGTCGGCAAGCACGAGCAGACTTTTCTTACACTCTGGGTGCGCCAGCACTTTTGCTTCGGGATATTGCTGCTTCAGTCCCACGAGTTTCTCAAGCGAGAATTTCTCATGCACCATGCACGCACCGTCCCACAGTTTCATATTGCGTCCCGTTAGACTGTTGATATAGTTGCCGAGGTTGCGATCTGGACCGAAGATGATATTCTGATCCTTAGGAAAACTCTCCACAATCTGGCAAGCGTTGGACGACGTGACAACCACATCCGTAAGCGCCTTCACTTCGGCTGTGGTGTTGGCGTAACTCACCACAATGTGTCCAGGGTTCTCGTCGATGAACTTCTGCAGGTCGGCAGCCTTGCAACTGTCGGCAAGCGAACAGCCAGCATTGAGGTCGGGCACGAGCACCTTCTTCTTCGGCGATAGAATTTTCGCCGTTTCGCCCATGAAGTTCACACCGCAACTCACAATCACGTCGGCATCCGTCTGAGCCGCCTTCTGCGCAAGAGCCAAACTGTCGCCAATGAAATCGGCTATTGCCTGCACCTCGTCGCGCTGATAGTAGTGGGCAAGAATGACTGCATTCTTTTCTTTCTTCAGTCTGGCTATCTCGCTAACCAGGTCAATACCCTCCTCAATGGGAGCATCTACGTAACCTTTATCCACAGTTATTATTTTATATATTTTTCTTTTTTGTTTTTAAAAAGGAATTTTATGATGTTACTTATAGCCCGTTGATAACTGTAGTAACTTTTTGCCTGTTTGCTTGCATTTTAAGTTATTGATGTTTTACTTTGCTTTATCAATAACCTATTGACAGGCAATTTCCTTATTTTTCAGTTTTATAGGTGTTTTATCAACACCTTGTAAATAATTGGCAAAGTTAGCAAATTCTTGCGATTTTATTCCGTTAGTTGGTTGAAAACGATGTTTAATCACTGATAATTGTTTTGCGCTAACTTTTTTGGAGTTACGGAAGTTTTGTGCATACCGTGCTGATTTATAGAATGCAAGTTTTTTCTTTCAATATTTGTTCATACGTTTTCAACGGTTGTCAACAGGTTATTCACAACTTGCCACCATTAATTTCATTACCTTTGCAGTCAGCAAATTAAAAATTACGATGAAGAAGAAATCGATGGAAGAACTTGCGCGCGTGTCGTGCGAGGAATATCATAAGGTCAGCAAGTTACCGCTGGTGGTGGTGCTCGACGACGTGCGCAGTCTCAACAATATAGGCTCTATTTTCCGCACCGCCGACGCTTTTCTTGTTGAAAAAATCTATCTATGCGGCATCACTGCCACGCCTCCCAGCCCCGACATCCACAAAACCGCCCTCGGTGCGGAGAATTCCGTGGAATGGGAATATGTTGATAATGTTGAAACACTTGTTGAAAACCTTCAGCGCGACGGCTACCAAGTGTGTGCTATTGAGCAAGTTAACGGTAGTGTTGATATGCTCGACTTTGTTGTTGATAAGTGCGGCAAGTATGCCGTGGTGCTCGGCAACGAGGTGAAGGGTGTGAAGCAGGAGGTGGTAGATAAGGCAGACTGCTGCATAGAACTGCCGCAATACGGCACCAAGCACTCTCTTAATGTGTCGATAACTGCCGGGATTGTGATGTGGCAATTCTTCTCAACAATGCGTTGACAACGGTTATTGACATAGTGTTGATAAAATCATAATATTGCTGATTTTCAGCACAGTTGATTGTTTATAACTTGTAAATAGCGTTGTTATGAAACATTGGAGGCAAATTTTATTTGACAATTAGAAAAGTGTTTCATATCTTAGCGGAACAAATGATTCAACCCAATAACAAACGCATCGATTAATGATGGAAAACAGATATTGCGTAATAATGTGTGGCGGCGTTGGCAGCCGTTTCTGGCCGTTCAGCAAATCGTCAGCCCCAAAACAGTTCATAGACTTTTTCGGCACAGGGCGCTCATTGCTCCAAATGACTTTCGACCGCGTGGCAAAGTTGGTGCCTGTTAGAAACATTCTCGCCATCACCAACGAGCAGTATGCTCCTCTTGTAAAGAAACAACTCCCTGACCTCGCTGATGACCAGGTGCTCCTTGAGCCCGACCGCCGCAACACGGCTCCCTGCATTGCTTGGGCTGCCTACCATGTGCATGCCATCAACCCTAACGCCATGATGCTCGTCACTCCGTCCGACCACCTTATACTCAAGGAAGATGCCTTCTGCGAAAGTGTGGTAAAGGGCTTCGACTTCCTGTCGCGCCACCGCAACGGACTGCTCACCCTTGGCATAAAGCCCAACCGTCCGGAAACGGGCTACGGCTACATCCAAATAAGCAAGGAAGTGGCAGAAGAAGGCATCACTAAGGTGAAGACGTTCACGGAGAAGCCTAACGAAGAACTGGCGAAAGTGTTTGTCAAGAGTGGAGAGTTTTTCTGGAACTCAGGCATATTTCTCTGGTCGGCAGATGCCATCATCGATGCCTTCCACGACCATTGTCCAGACATTGCCATGCGCTTTGATAAGGGTCTCGGCAAGTTTGGAACCAACAAGGAAACATCATTTATTAACAGCGAATTTCCAGCATGCCCGAACATCTCCATCGACTATGCCGTGATGGAAAAGAGCAAGGAAGTGTTTGTAGAGTGCGTCGACATAGGTTGGAGCGACCTCGGCTCGTGGGGTGCCTACTATGAGAAGTCGCCGAAGGCAGAGCACCGCAACGTGCTCCACAACTGCCGCACGGTGATAAGCAACTGCGAAGGCAATGTGTTTGCAGCAAAAAAGGAGAAACTCATCGTGGCTTCCGGACTGAAGGACTACATCATTGCCGACAACGACGACATCTTGCTTATTTGTCCTCTCTCCGAAGAGCAGAAAATCAAGCAGTACGTCAACGAAGTGAAGACGAAGTTTGGCGACAAATATTTGTAGAATAATCACAACTTTATAAAAACATAAAAATGAAGAAACTTTTTAACATTGCTGTCATTGCCATCGTACTTATGGTGGTGGGCTGCAGCAACAAGGCAAAAGGCGAGGCTGAAGAGACAGCCATTAAGACCACTGCCGACTCTATTTCAATGTATATGGGCTCTCTCTATGGCGCAGAATTTAAAAATATGGTTGACTCGGCTGTCGACCGTAATGAATTTGTGAAAGGCGTGGAAGAGGGTGTCAACACACCGCTCGACTCCCTGCAGAAGGTGGGTATGTCGCTTATGGAAAAGGCTGAGAAGGCTGAAGGTGCTGAGAAGAACAAATTGCAGAGCCGCATGGGTGGCTTGAGTTTCGCTGCGCAGTATGTAGTGGGTAGCGTAGAGGGCTTCAAACAGCAGTTCAAACTCGAACTCAACAAGAAAATCATTCTGAAATACTTCACTGAAGCGTTCACCTCCGATAAGGACATCGATACTAACGCTATGGAGCAGGCATTCAACGACATTATGAAGCGCTACGTGCCTCAGCAGCCACAACAGCAGCAGGCAGACCCTAAGGCTGCCGAAGCCAACGAAAAAGCAGGTGCTGAGTTTATCGAGAAGGAGATGAAGGCCGATAAGTCGCTCAAGAAAACTGCCAGCGGACTTGTCTACAAGGTAATCAAGGAAGGTAAGGGCGCAAAGCCTACTATGGAGCAGACAGCAAGAGTGAAATACGAAGGTCGCCACATCAACGGCGAAGTGTTTGACAACGGCAACGGCGAAGTGCAGGAGTTTCCTCTTGCGCGCGTGGTGGCTGGCTTCAGCGAGGGACTTACGTTGATGAGCCCTGGCGCAAAATACCGCCTCTACATCCCTGGCAATCTTGCCTACGGTCCTAACGGAGCCGGCGGCATGATTGGTCCTAACGAGACACTCGTGTTTGACGTAGAACTCGTTGGCGTAAAATAATAATTACGCGGCTTTTAATTATTTTTGTTGAATAAAATACATTCCGACGGCAAAATAGCATTAATTTTGTCGTCGGAATATTAATTAATAGATATGGATAAATTAAGTTATGCTCTTGGTATGAGCATGGGTCACAATTTCAAAGGCTCAGGCATTAAGACCATCAATGCAAACGATTTTGCTGCCGGTGTGGCAGCCGTCTACGATGGCACTAAGCCAGAAATGACCTACGACGAGGCTAAGCGCATCGTTCAAGAATATTTTACCAAACTCGAGGCAGAGATGCAGGCTGAAGCCGCAAAGGCTGGCGAAGTGAACCTCAAAAATGGTGAGGCTTTTCTCGCAGAAAATGCCAAGCGCGAAGGCATCAAGGTTACTGCCAGCGGTTTGCAGTATGAAGTGCTCACTGAGGGCAACGGCGACTCGCCAAAGGCTTCCGACAATGTTGAGGTACACTACACCGGCAAACTCATCGACGGCACAGTGTTCGACAGTTCGGTGGAGCGCGGCGTTCCAGCATCGTTCGGCGTAACGCAGGTAATACCAGGTTGGGTTGAGGCACTCCAGTTGATGCACGAAGGCGACAAATGGCGTCTCTACATCCCATCAAACCTCGCCTACGGTCCTAACGGAGCGGGCGGCGTGATTGGCCCTAACATGGCTCTTATCTTCGACGTAGAACTCCTCCGCGTAATCAAAAAGTAACAACATCTAAAAACTAAAATAACAATGAAAAAATTTATTTTCGCCGGCGTAGCAGTTTTGATGCTCGCTTTCACCGGATGTAAAGGCTCCACTGCCGAATCAAACGACGTTGCAGCGCAACAGGATAGCCTCGCCATCGCGCTTGGTCAAATGTTTGCCTATCAGTTTAGCCAACAAGAGCAATACACTCCCGACAGCCTCCGTGCCGACAGAGCAGAATTTCTCAAAGGTATAAAGGTTGCCCTCGCAGCCGACACCACAAAGGCTGGCCGCTCTTATCTGCAAGGCTTGCAGATGGGTATGCAGATGCTCGGCTCGCTCCAGAACCTTGAAAAGGAATACGGTGTGAACCGTGCCACTGTGCTCGCTTCGTTCAAAGAAGCCATCTCTGGCGACTCTGTAGACGTTGATCCTGCTAAACTTCAGATGCAACTCCAGTCGCTCGTTAGCACAATCAAAGAGTCAAAACTTGCCAACGACACAGAGGCTCAGGCCAACAAGAAAGCCACTGAAGGTGTGTTCAACAACCTGAAGAAGAAAGGTGCAAAGACATTGGGTAAGGACGTGGTTTACGAAGTGATTGAAGAAGGCGACGGCGCTAAAATCAACGCTTCCGACATGACTTACGCCATCATCACAATGACCGACAAAAACGGCACAGTAATCCAATCAACCAACGGTCAGGCACAGCCAATCCCAGCCGGACAATACGGCCAGGCTCTTCACCCTGCACTTGCTGAAGGCGTTACTGCAATGCACGTAGGCAGCGAATACAAGTTCTACATCAACCTCGGCGCAGAGACTCCACAAGGCATGAAGCCTTACGACTACATTGTCTTCGACATCAAACTCGTACCGGAGCCAGCAAAGACAGAGCAACCAGCACCTGCTCCAGCACCAGCAAAATAAGCAGATTAAGCAAAAGCCATCAGGCTTAACCCCTCATAACCTCGGCGGACACATCGTCCACCGAGGTTTTTTTAATAGACAAAAAGAAAAGGGTATCCTCACAGACACCCTAATCACTTACTATTTTTATCTAATCTCGCTTTTCCTATGAAACACAATTCTGACTTATTTCGTCAGCCTCCACAGGGGGAGACTGTCTATCTTTTCCATAAACTCATTTTACCTTAACTATACCATATTCAAAAACTATTTTTCAGTCATTCGTTCATTAGGACACCGCAAAGGTAAAAAGAATAATCAGAAAAACAAACAAAAAACTTACAAAATGTTATAAAAAACGAATGTTAAGTTACTTTATATCGCAAAACTCCCAAATTCGCTATATTTTTTTGCAAAAATAGAATTGCGAAAGCCATACACCACCATAGCGTTAAGTTTGCAGAGTAATTGGTTGGGGCTTGTTCCAGTACTAAGTTTGCATATCGGCGACATAAGTATAGGCTGAAAGCCTTACACTACCATAGCCCAGGGCAACGCCCTGGGTAACAGTGTATTAATAAAAACGCCCTGAAAGGGCAACACAAATCACCAACGTCGCCGCTGTAGTGTTGCCCTTACAGGGCGCAAACGTGCAAATGGCTTATACCCAGGGCGTTGCCCTGGGCTATGGTAGAGTAAGGCTTTCAGCCTATCATTTCAGAATAGGGTGGGTTGCTCTGAGGCGGGGTTGCGGTGGAGGTGGTTGTAGGCCAGCATGGTTACTTGGCGGCCGCGGGGGGTGCGCTTGATGAAGCCTTCCTTGATGAGGAACGGCTCGTAGACCTCTTCCACGGTCTCGGCATCTTCGCCGATAGCGGTGGCTATGGTCGACAGTCCTACGGGACCGCCGCTGAACTTGTCGATGATGGTGAGTAGCAACTTGTTGTCCACCTCGTCGAGACCGTAGCGGTCGATGTTGAGCGCTTCAAGCGAATATTTGGCAATCTCGGTGTCGATGTCGCCCGAGCCCTTCACCTGAGCGAAGTCGCGCACGCGGCGGAGGATGGCGTTAGCCACACGTGGCGTGCCGCGGCTACGCAGTGCAATCTCGCAGGCTGCCTCGCTGCTGCATTTCACGTTGAGCAGACGCGCCGAGCGCAGCACGATTTGCGTGAGCACTTCGTGGTCGTAGTATTCGAGGTGGCACTTGATGCCGAAGCGCGCGCGCAGAGGCGGCGTGAGCAGTCCGCTGCGCGTGGTGGCACCTATGAGGGTGAATGGCGAAAGGTTGAGTTGCACGGAGCGTGCGCCTGGACCTTTGTCAATCATGATGTCGATGCGGTAGTCCTCCATAGCAGAGTAGAGATACTCCTCCACTACGGGATTAAGACGGTGGATTTCGTCGATAAAGAGCACATCGTTGTCCTCCAGCGAGGTGAGGATGCCCGCCAGATCGCCTGGCTTGTCGAGCACCGGTCCAGAGGTCACCTTGAAGCCCACGCCCAGTTCGTTTGCCACGATGTTTGACAGCGTGGTCTTACCCAGTCCAGGAGGACCGTAGAGCAGGGTGTGGTCGAGCGACTCGCCGCGCAGCCTTGCCGCTTTGACAAACACGCGGAGGTTTTCAATAATCTTGTCCTGACCATTGAAATCGTCGAAATTGAGCGGTCGCAAGGCGCGTTCAAACTCGTTGTCGCCGTCGATGCGGCTCTTTCTTATGTCGAAATCTTCGTTCATTGTCGGTTTATCACTTGATCCAAATGTTTGATGATAGTGTGGTAGTCAATACCCCTCAGGCACGCATAGTCGCCCCTCAAGCACGGCTTGTTGCCAAACACCGAGCACGGGCGGCATTCCAGCGGTATCTGCACCTCGTTGGCTACATCCTGATGCCAGCCAGTGAAGCCGCAGTAGGGGTGGGTTGCGCCCCACACCGACACCACAGTGAGCCCCACGAGCGACGACAGGTGCATGTTTGCCGAGTCCATCGACAGCATCACGTCGCAGTGCGAGAGCAATGCCAGTTCCTTGGCGAAGCCGTAGCGCTTGCCAGCGAGCGAGGTCACCCGGTCAGGGTATTCACTTTCCCACTCTTCGAGCACCGTGCGCTCGTAGCCTCCGCCTCCGAAGAGGAAGATGTGCATGCCGCTACGTTTCACCAGTTCATCCACCACGAGTTTCATCAGTCCTGGCGGATAAATCTTGCCTTTGTGCTTGGCAAACGGCGCTATCGCCACCCATTTTGTGCCCTCGGGCTTGGGGGCGGTTATTTCCGAATATATTGCGGCATCTACCCCGATGGGGTAGATGGAGGTGAAGAGTTCGCCGAATGAAAATCCCGCGCGCTGGAACGCATCGAAATAGCGTTGGCGCGTAGATATGAGCGGACGCATCTGCTTGTCGCTTTCGCGCGTGAGCGCACGCTTGTCCTTGCGACCCTTGTCGATGCGGCTCACAGCGATGCCGTGCAGACGGCAGTAGAGCCCGATGATGCGGGTGCGTATCACGTCGTGCAGGTCGATGAAGCAGTCGAAGGCGTAGTCCTTCCTGAGGTCGTCCATCAGCCGCCACATCCCTCGCGGACCCTTGTACTTGACCTTCACGTCGACGCCTACCACCTTCAGGTTAGCGGGACAGTTGATAAACAATGACGAAGCCACCATCTGCGTAATCATGACAAACGTCACGTCAGGGTAAGCCATACAGGCGGAATAGACCACCGGCACGGTCATTGCCACATCGCCGAGTGCCGAGAATCGGGCTACGAGAACCGTCTTGCAATCCTTAGCCAATAATGTCACTTCTTGATGTGTTTTTTTATTTCTTTTGGGCGTAGAGCACAGGGTTGGTGTCTGCGTCGTTGTACATTTTCATCTGTCGGTACACCTTCATATACTTGCGTCCAGCGGCGATGTCGTTGAGCAACTGACCGATGGCAGTGGAGAGGTCCTTCTTCTGCTCAAGCAATACGTTGAGTTTGGCGGTGCACTTGGCAATGTGTTCTGCCGAAGCGTCGGTGCGCTCCACTTCCTGCTGCATGTGGTAGATTTTCAGCGCGAGAATCGACAGGCGGTCGATTGCCCATGCCGGACTTTCCGTGTTGATAGTCGCGTCGGTAGCAGGCTTTACGTCCTTGTAGAGGTCGCGGAAATAGGTGTCGATGTCCTCAACCAGGTCTGTGCGGTCCTGGTTCGACTTGTCGATGCGGCGTTTCAGTGCCAGAGCCTCGACGGGGTCGATGTTCGGGTCGCGGATGATGTCCTCCATGTGCCATTGCACGGCATCAATCCAGTTTTTGCGCATCAGCACGTCGTCGATGGTCCCTGCCTCGTAAGGGTTTTCGGCAGTGGCATCGATATTGTCGAATTTATGGTAGTGGAGAGTGGTTTCTCCGAAAATCTTGTTGCATTTCTCTACGAAAGCATTCATAGCATTTGTGTGATTGGAATTAATACTTGTTTTCAATCTGTCGTCGGCTCAAAACCGATGCAACAACAAAGAAACAAAATATCATTGAGTTTTCCAAATAAACCCATCCTTACGCCTGGTCGGCTGTTGTGGCGATGTAGATGAGATCGATGAAGTACTCAAGCACGTTGTCCTTCTTGTTGTTGTTCACCTTCACCTCTATCTTGTTGTCCTTCTTGTCGCTGAAGGAGATGACAGTGAGGTCTAGGTCTATGCCGTAGGTGTTAAGGATGCTTTGCGATGCAAGCGAATTTTTCGACAAGTTAATCAGCATCGCTGCCGATCTGCCTTTAAATAAGCCTGGGTCGGTGAGCGGCTGCGTGGCGATTGCGCCGTTGGTAAGCACGAGGTAGTTGCCGTCGGCCTTGATGGTAAGGTTGATGTCTGCATCAACAGGTACTGTAACCGAGCCGTTGGCAGCGACGGGAAGTCCTGCCATTGCAGCGAGCGACTTCACATCGTTCTCAAGGTTTTTCTTGCACTTAGCAACGACGGTGGCAGTGACGGCCTTGTTGTTGAACGTGGTGTAAGTGCCCCATTCGCTTTCCACAGTTTTCTGAAGATTGCCCGACAGGGTTATGCCGATGCCCACGTTGTCGTCGAGATTGTTGAAGAGTGTTGTGATTACGGCCTTCTGTGCCTCGTCGTAGATGTTGCCCTCAATCATCTTGGCGTACATCTTCTTCACATAGTCGGGCAACACGGTGGCGTAGACAAGCGAAGTGTTCTTGTCGAAGTATTTAAGTATCTCGGTGTCGATGCTGAGGTTTCCGGCAAATTTGTCGAGGAGGTTGTTGCCTTCAGAGTCGACCATCTTGGAGTTGATAGTCAACTTGTCCTTGTCAAACACCCAGTTCATATACACGCGGCTGTCCATATAGTCTTTCAGGTGAGCATCGTCGGCAGAGATGCCGTAGCGGCTCAACTCCTTGTTGATCATCTGTTCCGAAGCGCCGCCAGCCATCGACATCACCTCTTCGAGGTTGATGTAAATGTTGAGGTCGCCGTCAGCCATATTGTCCTTGAAGCCGTTGACTGCAGCCACCGACTTGTCTTTGTCGAGGCTTGTGAAAGTCTTCACAGCGTCGGTGAGGTCGGAGAGGTCGCCGATGCTGAGCCATGCTGCCTTGCCGTCGACCACGATGTTTGGGATTTTTTTGTCGTCGCCCTCAAAGGTCACGAAACCGTCGGTTTTGCCCTTTGTGGTGTTGTCCTTAATGAGGTTGAGTTCGCTGAACTTGTCGATGTCGTTGATGATGAACGATATGTATGCATTGTTTTCGTATTCAAACACAACCATCTGTTCCAAGTCGATGCCGCTCTCGCCGTTGGAGCATTGCTTTGCAAACGCAATGGCTTTTTTGTTGGAATCCTTGTTAGGAACCATCTTCAGGTATTTCTCCATATTGCCTTTCTTGGCAATATCCTTGGGTTTGAACGTGAGCACAGCCTTTGTGTCGTTAGGCACATAGTTGATAAGGTCGGCAGGGCTGTCGGAGCACGAAGCCAGCGACAGAACCGTGACAAGCACCATCGCCACCGCCATCAGTCGAGTTGAAAAAGCTTTTCTCATAAGTTATTTCGTTTTTAATTATTGTC